>NZ_JADBVE010000049.1:0-16777 GCF_020245285.1 Microcystis sp. M31BS1 | reverse complement strand
TTTTTAGGTAGAAAAGGTGACGGTGAACCAGGTGTTAAAACTATTTGGTTGGGACTGCGAAGGTAACATGATATCAGCCAGACTTGGAAACTATCTCATCAAATTAGTCCCCCCATAGAACCTCCTTGAGCCATATTGCACACTTTTCTCTTTTTGTCAAATTTTATGTTAAGAAAGATGTGACTAATGGATAGCTTATTAAGGGGGGATTAAGGGGGGATCTATCTTCAATTTAATTATAACCAGCTACTTAACCGTATAAAACAATATCCCCGCGAGCAAAAATGAAAGATCAAGAAGTACAACCAACACATCTAAATCATTATTATCCTATGGGTGACTTATTATCCCTCAAAGGTTGGCTCGATTTAGCCATAAGTTTAGGAAGAAAAACTTTCCCTAAATTTCTCCGCCATTGGTTGTGGGAGAAAATTGGCAGACAATTGTATTATCATTCCTTAAAAAAAAACATCCACCAGCAAGAATATTATGGTAATCCTCTCAATATTGTTCAAGGGATTAATTGGATTAAATGGAGATTTCCTGAAATCACCACAAGCGATATTCAAGAGATAACTGAAAAACCAATTTTTATATTTTCTGCTGGTATGCGTTCTGGTTCAACTTGGATTCAGCGATTGATGATGAGTTCATCAGAAACTGTCATTTGGGGCGAACCCTACGCTCGTTCATTTATTATTCAGAATATGGCTAAACAAATCGAGCCATTTTCCCAAGATTTTCCCAAAAAAGACTTCATATATCGTCAAAAATTTGAAGATATTAGTAATCAATGGGTTGCTAATTTGTATCCAGATTTAAGTTTTTTTCAACAAGCTCATCGTCTTTTTTTTATTAATCTTTTTGCTATCCCTGCTAGGCAAAAAGGCGCAAAACGTTGGGGCATAAAAGAAGTCCGATTAACGGGAGACCATGCAGTTTACTTACAATGGCTGTTTCCTGAATCAAAATTTATTTTTTTAATAAGAAATCCCTATCATTCCTATCAATCTTATAAAATTTTTACCTATCTTGATCAACAACAGATGACTACTAAAAACTTTGGATATATTTGGAGAAACTTAAGCGAAAGCTATGTTTTGTATCATGAAAAACTGAATGCTAAACTCTTAAAATATGAAGATGTAGTTAAGGGAAATTTTGAGTTAAAAGAACTAGCATCTTATTTAGAAATCGACTTAAAAGATCCCAATCAATTAATAAAAATTGCTAATAAAGATGATTTACCTAAAATTGATCAATTTACAAAAATCACTCTAGATGAAATTAACATTCTTAAAAATATTGTTAATCCCCTAGCGGAACAACTGGGATATTATCCCGAAGATTAGTTCTAATTAGTAGCTAAACATGAAAAATCAAAATTTAGTTTCAGTCATAATTATTTTTTGGAACGAAGAAAAATTTATTACCGAAGCCATCGCTAGTGTTTTTGCTCAGAATTACGAACATTGGGAACTTTTATTAGTTGATGATGGCTCAACAGATAATAGTAGCGATATTGCCTTAAATTATGCTCGGAAAAATCCTCACAAAGTCTATTATATTGAACATCCCCATCATGAAAATTGCGGTATGAGTGCGTCTCGTAATTTAGGAATTGAACAGGCTAAGGGTGAGTTTATTGCTTTTTTAGATGCGGATGATATTTGGCTACCTCATAAATTAACAGAGCAACTTGCTATTTTTGCATCTTATCCAGAAGTAGCAATGGTTTATGGGTGGGTGCAATTTTGGCATAGTTGGACGGGAAAAATAGAAGATATAAATCGAGATTATTTTGTATCTTTAGGAATAGAATCAAATACTATTATTTACCCTCCTAATTTATTACCTATTTTATGGAAACAAGGAAAACAAAAACCTGTTCCCAGTAATGTTATGCTACGCCGTGAAGTATTAATTCAAGTAGGAAAATCTGCAGCACAGTTTCGGGGTTGGGCTGAAGATACGGTGCTTTTTACAAAAATTGGTTTAAATTTCCCAATTTATGTTTCTCAAAGTTGCTGGATTAAACATCGAGAAAAGCCAAGTGATGCTCATTTTATCGCTATAAAATATCATCAAAGATATTGGGAAAATCGAGCTTATTTGGACTGGACAGAACAATATTTTATTGCTCAAGGGATAAGTAATAGTCAGATTTGGAAAGAATTTAAAAAGGTCAGATTTTTGTATGATAATTATTTTTTACATTATTTATTTGAAGGGTATTTCAGAGATTTAGTTATGAATATCTGTAGAAAAACTTTACCTAAAGTGATTAGAGATTGGCTATGGATACACATAGGCAAAAACGCTAAGTAATATACCTATTTTTGTTCTGTACAGAATGACAACTAATAATTTTGGCTAAGGTTTTAGCCCCTTCTTTCCAAGTAGGAATATTTTGATGATTTTGATTAACAAAAGATTGACTTAAACCTGTTAAAATTCCTTGTCTAATACCTAATTCTGTTGGCTGAATATAGATAACATCAGAGCCACCTGCTTCCCTTAATTCAGGAATATCAGTTGTCACCACTTTGGTCCCACAAGCTCTCGCTTCTAATACAGGTATGCCAAATCCTTCATGAATAGAAGGAAAAACAAATAAATCAGCACCACTATAAAGGGCGGGTAATTGCTCATCTGGAACGTAACCAAGAACCATTATATCATTTTTTCCCTCATTAGCAATCAAGGTTTCTATCCCTTCATATTTCCACCCCTTTTTTCCGACTAAAACCAGTTTATGATCAGGAATTAAACCTTCTTTTTTCAGATTAATAAAAGTTTTAACTAATAATTCGACATTTTTTCTAGGTTCCCAAGTAGCTACATTCAAAAGATAGGGACTAGAAATTTGATAATTTTCTAATTCACTCTTGACTATATCCCTTGATAAAGGTTTAAATATCTCACTAACTCCGGGTTGAATAATAATAGAATTACGACCAGTATAATTGAATAGTTGCCTATCGGTTTCTTGAGAGTTTGTAATTATGGTATTGGCTCGTTTTACATCATTTTTAAGAAATAGGTAAAAACCTTGAGTATGAAACCAATCCATACCTGTGGGATCTATGTCAAACCAAAAATCATGAACAGTCAGAATTGTTTTAGTTGATTGATCAAGATAGGGTAGAAAAAAATAGGTTCCCCAGAAGATATCTAACTGATCTTTTCTACAAATCCAACTACCAATAATTTTTAACCACAATATTGGTGAGACTGCTAATATTTTTCCCTGAGTCCTTAGTTTCCATCGAGGAGAGATAACCGGCATTTCTATTGGTAATGGACTATAAACAAAGAAATTGGCATTAGGTAAATATTTGTCTAGTTCACGACAAAGCTCAAAAGAATAACGAGCATGACCCCGTTTCTGACCTGATAAAAAACTACCATCTATACCTATTTTAATTTGATAATTCTGGTTCATTTTTTTAGTTATAGCAATTTATAGAGCTAAATATTTTGCCTTTAAAAATCCCCAAATATTGGCTAATTGTGAGATTAATAACAAGCCAAAAAGAAATATTTTTGATCGTTGCTCACATTTTTTTGAAAATGGATAAGTTAGTAGTTGAAAGTAAAAGCTTAATGGCTCAAATTTTAGGGCTGTTTGATGGCGGTGAGAACGAATTTGATGAAAATAAAATGCAGCACAACCATAGTTAAAATGTTGTTGCCAAAATCTCCGTAAACTGAGATCATGACCATGGTAAATTATCGCTTGGGGAAGATAATGTAAAGAATATCCAGCAAATAGCCAGCGATCGCAAAACTCCCGATCTTCTCCGAAACGAAAATAAATATCCAATTGTCCTACCCTGTTAAACAATTCCCTCGAAAGAGCAAAATTATTAGTTGTAAAAAAACGAGTTTGAACAAAGTTACTATTGTAATAATCATAAAGATAATCAAACAGTACTTGACTAGCAGTGGAATAGGGATTATCTGGCAGGGCGTTGATCGTTTTTCCCCCTAAGAGGGCATTCGGTGTCTCTAAGAAGCCTTTTTCGAGGGATTGGAGCCATTTTGAGTCGAGGGTACAGTCATCATCGGTAAAGGCTAAATATTCACCTTTGGCCCTGTTAGCGCCGGTATTTCTGGCTTTGGCCGGTCCAGCATTTTCTTGGCGAATGAGAGTTAAATTTAATTGGTTTTGGTAGGGTTTAATCAGGGGATCAAGGGGTTGATTACTGCCATCATCGACGATAATAATTTCAAAGTTATCTGGGGGATAATCTAGATTTAGGAGAGAGTCTAGACAAGTTTTGAGTCTTTCGGGACGGTTATAGGTGGGAATAATAATGGAAAAAGTGATTAGTTTTTCTGTCATCATAAACCTGAAATAATTATGTTATTTATGGCTAGTTTTAGTAGATTCTCGTAAGAGACTAAACATCGTAAAAAGTTGTGAAAATAATCGAGGGAAAGCGAGGCGGAGGGTGGCAGTATAGATGATTATTCCCAAAAGGGAACAAATTATCAAACGACCTTGAGGTTCTAGCCAAAGGGTGAGCAATTGTTGACTGATGAAAATCGTTAAACCCATTATAACTGTGCCAGTGATGGCAGGGATAAATTGAGATAGATAGGTTTTCCAAGAAAGGGAAATTAATTGACTTAATAACCATTGTCCGAGGGGAAAAACTAGATAATCACTGAGGACATAAGCTCTAGCTACGGCCACAATTCCCCACTGGACAGCGATGAGGCAAGCGATAATATTTAAAGTAGCGTTGAGAAGACCTAATTTAAACTGTAACACGGGTTTACCGAGGGCGACAAACGTAGATCTTTGAAAGACAGTGATAGCCCGAAGTATTCCCACAAGGGGGATAATTTGGAGAATAGGAATAGCGTCAGTCCATTTTTGACCGAACAAAACAACTACTAATTCTGGACTAAGAATCATGAAGGCAAAGAAGACGGGAAAAGCAATTAAGCTAGTAAATTGAGTGACTCGATAAAATGCCTCGATCAATTTTTGAGAGTTGTCTTGTAAACGAGAAAAAGTGGGTAAAGCAACTTGATTTAAAGTTCCTATCAGTAATTGACTCATTACTTCTAAAATTCGATGGGAAATTGCATAATAGCCCAGGGCAGCTTCTCCTAGAAAATAACCGATGAGTAGATTATCGCTTCGCTGATTAAAAAATTCAACTAACTTATATCCTAAAACATTGATACTAAAATGCAGTACTGACCTTAAAACTGCTAGAGAAAATTCTAATTTTGGTCGCCAATTACTGGCTGTCCAGAGAACAACAACTCCCGTCAGTTCGTAGGTTAATTGTTGACCGACTAAACTCCAAACTCCGTATCCTAAAAGTGCCATTCCTACGCCCACAATACCAGCAATGAGAATCCCTAGTAAAGAGCGGATTGTCATGATTTTAAACTTAAAATCTCGCCTTAATAAAGCTACTTGAGTTTGACTTAAAGCATTAATAACAAAAACTAAGGAAAGAACTTGGAGAATAGGAATTAAAAATGATTGCCGAAAAATTTTAGATATGAGAATAGCAGAAGTAAAAGTGATAGTTGTTAAAAAAAAACCAGTAAACACCTGTGTCCAAAAAACTGTATTTATATCTCTCGATTTTAAGTCCTGTTTTTGAATCAATAATTGAGCAAAGCCTTGATTTAAGAAAATCTGCATGAAGTTAATTAATACATTAGATAATGCCACTAATCCAAAAGCTTCTGGAGTTAGTAAACGAGCGAGAATTAGAAATATTATCAATGAACCTGCTTGACTGCCCCAGTTTTGCAGTCCTGACCAAAAAACACCTTGAATAGTTTTATTTTTAATGCTCATTTTTTAATATTTTTTAATTTCAGCTTTCATTATAGATCAAAATTTTGCTATAATTAGAAAACAACCATCTCATCTATTAAAATTAAAAGACAATGGTTAGTTATCTTGATATTGACGAAGATCTTCTTTTCCCGGATAGCGATGGTCAAGCGATGGCAGATAATACCGAACAATACGAGTGGATTGTCAAAATTAAGGAGAATTTAGAGATTATCTTTGCGGATGACCCTAAGGTATTTATTGCGGGGGATTTACTCTGGTATCCTGTGCGTTCTACTTTAGTTTCACCCGTTGCTCCTGATGTTATGGTAGCTTTTGGCCGTCCCAAAGGACGGAGGGGTTCCTATCGTCAATGGAATGAAGAAAATATCTCTCCTCAAGTGGTTTTTGAAATTCTATCACCTAAGAATACAAAAGCAGAAATGAGTCGAAAATTAGAGTTTTATGACACATATAGTGTAGAAGAATACTATTTATATAACCCGATGCGCTGTCGTTTACAAGGATGGCAAAGACAGGGAGAAAATTTAGGAGAAATTATCCCCATAAATGATTGGATAAGTCCCCGTCTAGGAGTGCGTTTTATCTGGGATAAATCGAGTTTAGAATTGTATCGTCCTGATGGAGAGAAATTTTTAACAACTGTTGAGTTAGAGTCTCAAATGCGTCAAGAAAAACAGCGTGCCGACAAAGAAAAGAAACGTGCTGATAAAGAAAATAAACGCGCCGATAAAGAAAAGAAACGTGCGGATCGACTAGCGGAACGTTTACAGGCGTTAGGATTAAGTTTAGAAGAAGAATGAGTGATTAAAAAGGTGATTTTAGACCCTGGGATTAAGGCGATTACATCGTCTTTTTAATAGCTTTTTCATACTTTATATGAAGAAAGAATTAGCCTTTCAGAGAAGGATAGCTTGGCCGCTAAAATTTATTTAGAAAAAGAAGTTTCAAACGCCATCCAAGAAGTCAAAAGGAAACAAGAAAATGAATAAACTCAAATATACAATAATCATTCAATGGTCAGAAGAGGACAACTGCTATCTAGTAGGATTTCCAGACTTTATTGGTCAAAAATGGCGAACTCATGGCGATTCCTATGAAGAGGCTATTACCAATGGTGTAGAAGTATTAGAATTATCAATCGAAAATTATCCCAAAGTGTATCAGGATGAAGTTGCTTAAAGCTTACTTAAGTAATAAATTTGTGCTTAGGTTACAAAGGTGAGATGCTCCCTCAGATTTCGTCATAAATTCCTCATGGTAAGAACGCTCAGTATTGACTTTCCAGAGGTTATGATTCGCTCCCATAATATTCTCGACAGCCAGGATAGCCGATAACATGGAATGGTCTTGATTATTATAGCGGTGCATCCCATTTCTGCCCACAGATTGCAGATTTTCCAAACTATCGACATAGTTTTGCAGCACCAGTAAATGTTGTTGGTATTCGTCATCATAAACGGGGTAGGCTTTCTTTTGTCGAATCACCGTTCCGTCTTCCACTTTATTGATGTCATCGACTAACCCGAGATTAACTATTTCTTGACTAGCCAAACGAATCAAACTCTGATTATCCATTTCCCATAATTTATCACCCTCGCTACAAAAATACTCCATGCCTAAGCAAGTTTTCTTCGGGTCGGGAACCATTTTCGGACTCCAGTTTTTAAAATTCTGAATGCGTCCCACTTGAAATTCGGGACTGTGAATATAAATCCAGTTATCTGGAAATAGGTGTTCTTGGTTAACCACAATGGGAACAATCAAAAAATCCCGATATTTTAATCCTCTTGCCGCTTGTAACACTTTTTCAGGTGGTAAGGGGTCTAAACGGTGCATCAGGGCAGTAATTGGCATCGTGTTGATAAAATGATCCCCAGTAATCTCGGATATTTCCTCGCCTTTTTTGATGATAATACTGGTAATTTTTTGAACCTTTCTTTTGACTTTAATGACTTCCGTATCTAGCCACACAGGACAACCTTGTACTTCTAATTTTTCTTGAAAACGCTCCCACATCATCCCCGGTCCAAGCAGCGGATAATCAAACTCTTTGATTAAAGTTTTAGTGTCATTGTCACCAAAAACGGCGTTAATGACGGCTTTTTTTAAGGATAATCCTTGAATACGTTGTGCCGCCCAATCGGCACGAATTTGGGTGCAGGGAATACCCCAAACTTTTTCGGTATAACTTTTAAAAAAAGTTTCATACAACCGTTGACCAAAGCGATTAGTCACCCATTGTTCAAAATTTTCTTCTAGGGGTAAAGGATAAAATTTAACTTTGAAGTAACTATAAACAATTAATAGACTTTGGATAAACCCTAAATTACTAACAGCATTCATGGGTTCCAAGGGATAACTAAAAAATTTACCCTGATAGTAAATCCGTGATAAACGGGGAACTTTGATAAAATCATCCCCTAACACTTCCCGCCACAAATGTTGCACTTCGGGAACTTTGGTAAAAAAGCGATGACCACCGATATCGAAGCGATAATCCTTGTAGGTTTCGGTGCGGGAAATGCCCCCAACTCGATCGCCTTTTTCTAGTACAATTGAATGTAGTTCGTGTTTGGCTAGACAATAGGCGGCCGTTAATCCGGCCGGACCGCCACCAATGACGACGGTATGGGGAGAATTGAGTTGATTTACTGTTTTCATAGTTTATATGAATCAGGAATTTGTCGTTTATTTTGTCAAAATGCCTGTCAACTCAAGCCAGACGTTGCAGCCAATAGCGTCCCGTACCAAGGACGAAAGCCAGACCACTGTAGAGATAATATAACCAGTGCCAAGGCAAAGTTAGCATAGCAAAAGATAATCCTCGCTTTTGTCGAAAAAACTGATAAACAGGTAAGTTTAAGAGAATTAAGCCCAATGCTAACACAGCCACGCCCAAAAGCAAATAATAATACCATAAACTGGCCAGCAGTAAAAATAAAAGTGTATAAACCAATACCACACTCCAACGACTAGACCATTGTAAATTAAGGTCATTAACAAAATTTTGCTGACGGTGAATTAATTCTGTCCAGGGTAGGGCGCGATAGAAAAAATCGGCTCTCAACAGGGAAGAAACCGTCCAATGTTTGAGATGTTTAACGTAGATATCTTTACACAAACGAATCCGGCAGCCGTGAGCTTTGAGACGATAACCCAGTTCGATATCTTCAATAGAGGGATAAAGATAACTTTCCTCAAAACCGCCTATTTTCTCGAAAATATCCCGTTTAATCGCTCCACAAGCTCCCCAAAAAGTGGAAGCCTCCTCGCAACCAATTTGATGATTGTAATGATGAAAAAGGTTTTTATACTGGGAAAGAAAATTGACCGCCCCAGGTTGGTCATCGTAGGAACCAATCAGCGCCGCTAGGGTAGAATCTTGATGGAATACTTGGGCGATTTTTGCTAAAGTATCGGGATGAATAGTCACATCTGCATCCATAAAAAAGAGAATATCACCCCTAGCCATGGCCGCCCCTTGATTTCTTGCCACTGCTGGCCCTTGATTGCTTTCTAACTGTAAGACTTCTGCTCCAAAACTGACCGCAGTTTCATAGGATTGGGGGTCATTTCCATCAACCACGACAATAACCTCCCTGGGGGCGAGTAAACTGGTGGATAAGCTGGCTAAACAGTTATTAAAGGCTTCTCCGCCTCTATAGACTGGAATAATGATAGAAATTAAGGAATTATTAAAAAACTCATTCATCGTTTTTTGGTCAAGTTCAATGTATATTGAGGCTCAGATTTGCTATCTTGTCAAGGAGTTGCTGATTTTTGCGAAGTATGTTCCTGAATAAAGCCATGATTTTTGCCAAAAAACAGCCAATTTTATCGATTCTTACGCTTATTTTTGCTTGGCTGGCTGTTGCCTACTTAGCTAAAGGATTTTATACCCTAGCTTTTGATAGTAGTCCCTCTGGTGCCAGAGATTTATTAGAACGTTGGCAAGAACAACAGTATATTTATCTGGGAATTTATCCCTATCGCATGAATCCCGCCGATATTAATGCAGAATTGGGGAGAATTCGCTCCGGTGGCTATCCACCCTGGGCTTTTTTGACGGGATTTTTCATGTTTCCCCCTATTTCTTCGACTTTAACCCGTTTCTATCACGTTTTTTTAAATCTGATTTCTCTGGGCATTTTAAGCCGTTTTGCCTATCAATTAGGTTTGCCTTTTGGCCGAATGGCTGCCTATTTTTTTGTGTTTACTTCTCTGGCCATTAGTAGTAACTGTACCACCCTTAATAATGGGCAATATGGTTTAATTGTCAATGCTTTGTTAATAATTGTTTACTGGTTATTACAAGCCAATAAAAATTATCTAGCGGGGGTATTTATGGGCATTGCTCTCGTTAAACCTAACATCTCAGCACCCTATCTTTTGAGTTTAGTAATTAAGAGAAAGTTTAAAACGGTAATTCTCGCTTTTGTCTATATTATCTCGGCTACTTTTGCTATCGCTCACACCACTAGATTAAACTTTGAGAAAGTAATCGGTAGCTTTTTAAATCAGATCAAATATGTGGCAGATGATGGTGTTTCAAGTATTAATATTATCATGAAATTCGGAATTAGTACAGAAATAACTCTTGTTTTATTAACCACAATTGGCCTAGTTCTAGGTATCGTGATTTTCCAAAAATTACAGCATACTTCTCTATTAACCCTGTTTGCCTGTGCTGCAGTTATTGGTCGGGTTTTCACCTATCATCGCCCCTACGACGATCTGATGTTAGTTTTTTTACTCTTGGCTTTACTAACCCTAGCTTTTAGTTACCCATCTCGCTTAAATATAATTATTGTGTCTTTAGTGGGATTAACTCTTTGGCTTCCCCTAAGTATTCAAAATTTAGCTAGTCCTTACTGGTCAATTTTTCAAAATACAATTTGGTTAATTGCCCTTGTTTATCTATTAGTTAATTCTTGGGAAAGGGAGAATAATGCCGATGATTGACTATTTCTGAGATAGGTTTGCCAGTTCGAGTCAGGGTTCATATTTGGGCGTTGCTGATTTTAAGTATAAATTATCCTCTAGGCAATTTTTAAAATCTAGAACTAAGCTATAGCAGTTATCTTAATATTGAGGTAGGAAGTTTTCGTTTTGGGAAGTCGATCATCTCCGAGTCAGGAGTCAGGAGTCAGGAGATAGGAGTCAGTTATCAGTTATCAGTTATCAGTTATCAGTTATCAGTTATCAGTTCACTGAGAAAACTCCCCACACCCCACACCCCAAACCCTAACACCCCACTCCCCTAAACTTCTAATAAATTTTCTAGGCGATCGAGAACTATATCGGTGATACACTTAATCCGGTATAAACAGGCTTTAGTATCTGTGGAGTTGAAAGTGCCATTTTCCCAATATTTGTTACTACCGGCACCACCCCCACAAACCCCAAAATAATCGCATTTTTGCCGACATAAATCGACTCCACCGCGCATATCAGCGTAAATTTGTTGAAATTTCTCGGTTTCACAGATAGATTCTAGGGAATCGGTCAAAACATTACCAAAGATAAAATCGCCGTAGGGTTGGGTTTTAATCGATAGTAATTCAGGATCAAAGGTGGAAAAATTACCTTGATTATCAAAATTGACAATCATAAAAGGTCGATTCATATCGGTATTTTCTAAGCGTTCATCGGCATAAATCAAACTACAGATCGATTCAAATTCCCGCAGCTTAAATTCTCCTTGTTTGGCCGTGACTAACTCCCAAAATCTGTCGATAAACTGGCGATAACGTTGTTCAATACCTAATTTATCTAAGGAAGATTGTGAATGAATACCCTCGGTTTCTTCCATATTAAAAGCCACATCGGTAAGGCCATGATCCCAAAAAAAGTTAAAAATTTCGTCGGGATAGTCGAGGGAATCTTCTGTTAAAACAGCGATGATACTGACATCAATTTCATGTTTTTGCAAGAAAGAAATCCCCCGCATTGTAGCAGCATGACTGCCAGTTCCCTTGCGGTTTTGCCGGTGGATGTCGTGAATAAAGGCCGGTCCATCAAGACTGACTCCCACATAAACATCATGCTTTTTAAATAATTGACACCAAGCATCGTTAATATAAGTGGCGTTAGTTTGTACTGAATGACGAAAACAGTAACCCTGCTGATTATATTTCTCGCTAACTTCCGCAATTTTGGCGAAAGCACTTTCATAAAAACTGATGGGAACTGCTAAGGGTTCGCCGGCGTGCCAGCAAATGGTAAAATCATCTTGGAGAAAACGACTACTAAAAACCCTCTGAAAAATCGGCTCGATTAAATCTAAGGATAAGGTATTTTTTAAGTGGCGATCGGGTAAATAACAGTAATCACAATTGAGATTACAAAAAGAAGTCGGCTGCACGACTACTAAAGTAATTGGACCACAATCCGACCAATCTATATTTATGGTTTTTTTCATGATTCTATTGTTTAAATTCTCCCTTAAGTGGGTGGGTGGAATTAAATATAAGATGAACGTAGGTTGGGTTGAAGCATGAAACCCAACGCCCGCATAGTTGACGCTACCGCTAACCCATCCTACAAATAATTGTGCCTCCCTACTTAACTATGATAACTGATTCTGGGAAGTCTATCTTAATTCTACCTATACTATGGCTCTTCTGGTTTCTTTGTGGAAACGAGGTCTATACCGATAGAATATCCGCAAAATAGTCCTAAAAGTTTTGCCCAATAAGCACTTCAGGGTTCCATAAGCAAAAATTATCACACAAAGTCGAGAAGAGCCATACTATTTCCTATTCCCTCAATAATAAATAATATAATTGACCCGGAGTATTAATTAAACCGGCTCTCTCGCCAGCATTTTTTCCTGTTCCCATAAAAATATCTACCCTCCCAGTACCTTTAATCGCGCTGCCAGTATCTTGATCGAGAACATAGCGACTAACTAATTTTTTATTAAGATTTCCCTGGGGAATTTCTGTCTCAATTACAGCTAAAGCACCGGGGGGAAAAATACTTTTATCTGTAGCGATCGATCTTTCTGGTAAAACTGGAACTCCAATACTACCAGTGGCAGCTGCGCCGTGGGTTTCTCGAAAGAAAATAAACCGATTATTGCGGGGAATATAATTCTTTAATTGCTCAGGATTACTTCTGAGAAAATCCAAAACCATTGGCAAGGTTAAACCCTCGGCAGGAAAAATACCATCAGCAATCATTTCTTTTCCCAGACTGGTGTAGGGATGCTCGGTATTGCCATCAAAACCAATGCTCATAATTTGACCATTAGGTAAACGTAATTTCGCCGAACCTTGCACATGAACTAAATAAGCTTCTAAGCGATCTTTTAACCAGACTAATTCGTATCCCGCTAGACGGCTATTTTCCCCCAGTAAACCATCTTTTCCCTCTAATTCTACCCTAGCTGGATGGGGTTTAGACCAGCGAGAAAAGTTAGCAGGTCGGCGATAGAGAGGATATTTATACTCGGCGGTTTTTTGCCGACTTGCTTGATAAATTGGCTCAAAATAACCAGTAAACTTAACATTTCCCTGACTATCATTACCCAAAGAACGATACCAAATAAATTCTTTTTTAACTGCCTTTTGTAGAGCTGCGGGAGTGGGAGAATTCTGCACTAATTGACGAAAACGTACTAAGGAACGCTGCACTCGCTGACGAGTTATTTCTGAAATAGTATAGTTTTGATAGGCGCGGATTGCTGCCGAGCTATTCAGATAACGTAAACTATGATCGATCGCTTGTAGTAGGGTTTTTTTGTCCGTTAGCAGTCGTTCATCGTATCCCGTAGATGTTCCTAATTGTGAGATTTCAAGGCGTTCTAGGGGCAAATTTGCGGGGGTGAGGGCAATTAATCCCAAGCTGAGGGGGATGAGTGTCAAAAGGTGTTTCATGGTGATAGGAGTGGGCAGCTATTGACGCGATTAACAATCAGGAAGGATCAATGAAAAAAGTTGTTTCTTATTTATATCATGAGGATAATTGTTGTCGATAAATTTTAATTTGTTCCAAGCGAGGGCCGACCTTAGAAATAATGGTAAATTCTAAATTTTGGTAATATAATTGTTCTCCCACCCTCGGTATTTTTTGCCAATGATGGAGGATAAAACCAGCTAGGGTTTGGTATTCATCGGCCAAGGGTAAGCTTAAATTTAATGCTTTGTTCACGTCCTCTAAATTCATTTGTGCTTGTACGAGAAAAGTTGATTCATCGAGGAGTTGGTATTCCAATGTTCCTGATTGATCACTAGGGGGAAAAGTTCCTAGAATCTCGCCGATTAAATCTTTGAGGGTTAATAAACCGGCTGTTCTGCCAAATTCATCCACAATGATAACCATCTTTAAGAATGATTCCTGCATCACTGTCAGTAATTCATTTAAAGGGGTAGTTTCGGGGAAAAAACGCACAGGTTTTAACCAAGGTTTAATCGGGGTTGTTAAATTTAACTGACCTTCGGCAAGGGGTAAAGCTAAATCTTTAAAATCGATCAGACCACGGATATCATCACCAGAATCTCCTGCCACAGGATAGCAAGAATAGCCACTGTTAACCACGTTGAGCAATAATTCCTGAAAAGTTGCGGTCGAGGGAATAGCTATTAAACGGTTATGGGGAACCATGATTTCCGCAGCAGTGATTTCGCCAAACTGGAAGACATTATTTAAAATTTTCCTTTCCGCTGCTTCTAATCCCGTTAATTCCCCTTCCATGCTGATAATTAATTGTAATTCCTCGCAAGTTACCCGATTAGAACGCTGTAGATCCACTTCGGGGATACGGGTTAAAACCAATAAAAAACGAGTTGATTGGTTCAGAATACCGATAAAAGGCTTAAAAATCTGGGAAATAACGCCAATAGGTGCTGCTAATAATCGCGCCATCGGTTCGGCATAAATTAAAGCTAGGGATTTGGGATAAAGTTCCCCAAAAACTATCTGGAGATAGGCAACAATTAAAAAAGCTAGACAAAGAGAGAAACCATGGGAGAGAAGATTTTGCCAGTTTAAAGAAAAGGGTAAAAAACTTAGTAATTTCCTCACAAAAACGGTCATGGTACTCTCCCCGATCCAACCTAAAGCTAAACTAGAAAGGGTGATGCCTAGTTGGGTAGTGGAAAGTAAGCGATCGAGACTTCTTTGTAGAGATTGTACCGTCTGCGCTGGCACATCTCCCGCGGCCACTAGCTGACTGATGCGGGTACGACGGACAGACACAAGCGAAAATTCCGCCGCTACGAAAAAAGCATTGAGGACGATTAGTAAAAAGACTAAAATTAAACGAGTCAATAAATCCTGACTATCCATAGCGAAAAGGCAAAATTCGCCTTTTTTAAAGCCTATCCTTTGGTTTCGTCCTTTGATTGCGGTTGGTTTTTCTGTTGTTGCATATAAACTCTCACTCTTTTAATTACTTCTTCTTCTTTCACGGGGATAAAAGTTTGATTGCGACCATAACTGGTGCGATCGTTGGTAAACTTTTTAGCGGGGTTGATATCCGGTTGACTGACTCCCTTCAGGGAGGCGATTCCCAATTGATAGGCTACCCAACCGCTACCGAAGCCGGCGGCTAACATGGCTACCATCAAAAGGAGACCTAACTGCAAGGAGGTGCTGATTGAAAAATTTTTCATCTTGGTGGGGCTGAATTTTCACGTTCAGAGTAATTACCGATCTATAATGAGTTAATAGTATAACCCAGGGTTGGCCGAGCGGTTGAGGCAACGAACTCATAATTCGTGCTAGGCAGGTTCAACTCCTGCACCCTGGATAGTTTTGATGGCTTCAGGCGATCAACTTTGACTGTACTAGAGCAAGTGCAGAGTGTAGGGTGCGTGTTTGCGGTTACTAATTTGGTCAAAAAACCAAAACTAACAAGCCGCCGTAACGCACCACTTGCTCAGAATTGCAAATCGTATCAATGATAACTTATCGAGAAATATTTAGAGTGTAGGGTGCGTGTTTGCGGTTACTAATTTGGTCAAAAAACCAAAACTAACAAGCCGCCGTAACGCACCACTTGCTCAGAATTGCAAATCGTATCAATGATAACTTATCGAGAAATATTTAGCCCGTGATTAGCAATAATGTCGATTTTAAATTTCCCATAATCGCTAAATCAAATCTCTTTCATAATTCATCATTCATAATTTATCTCAGATATCGAGTTCCGCCAAATGCGATGTTATTGACAACCCTGTTGACTGAGATAACGCAACAAATCTCGACGCTTCATGAGGCGATCAAAGTCGGTACAATTTGGACATGGGTTGATGCGGAAAAGATTAGATAAATTGGTTCTTCTAAATCCGCTTCTGGGTCTGTTAACAACTCATTAGGCAAGGGTAAAGATTCCCCCCTAGATAAATTAACTTCTGCCATGTCCACCAGCGCACTAGCTAAGGAACGGCGGACTGCTGCTAGATCATTTCCCCAGGAAATCACGCCAGGAAAATCCAAGACTTCTCCATGGACTCCCTGTTCCAGAAATTTATACATTGCTTTGTAGGTAAGCATCCAATTTATGCTCCTTTCTTTCACCGAATTTTTTGATTAATAGATTAAGAACTGAACAAATTGGGAAAAAGCCCATGAAGTCGTAGAGAAAGTACCCAATACTAATTTTTATCCCTGTATCTACCCAAGAAGAGCATTTTACCATATTTGTTTGTCTGTAATCATATTGACCTCATGTTAGATTTAAGTGGGTGGGTGGAATTAAATATAAGATGAACGTAGGTTGGGTTGAAGCATGAAACCCAACGGCCGATTATGTTACGCTACCGCTAACCCATCCTACTGGACTGTTTCCTGTTTACGGGAGCATCTCACTTACGCGATGAGTAATTATACTTAGCCTAAAAGCCACTCTTAATCGTGTCTTGGAACGAAATAGAGGCTTTTAAAGACCGCGTACATGGAGAATTAAAACAAGAATTACCCTCGAAAAGCCTATTT
>NZ_JADBVE010000048.1:0-3035 GCF_020245285.1 Microcystis sp. M31BS1 | reverse complement strand
GCGAGATTTTCGGGCAGAATCAGGAAAAACAGTGAAAGAATGCAGAAAATGATTCATAAATTCCAGCTAAATTCTATAAACTGCGCCACCATGCCCAGAGGAAAAATACCAGCAATTTGGTTGTGTGTTCCCTTTTCTATTGTAAGGACTCCCTGTGCAAAAAAATTTTTTCTCGAAAGGTAAGCTAAGCTGCCCGCGCATTTAAATTGCTTGTTGAGATAAGGCACTCATGCAAGAGGCAAAAGGGAAAAGAGACAATAAATAATCGGTTTTTAATAACCGGATTCAGTATAACCTATCCCTGCGTCTTCATCGGCCCGCATCCTGTAGGGGCGAAGCATTCGGGCAATAACCTATTGCTGAAACCGTAGATTTTCTATCCGAATGCTTCGCCCGTACTTTTTCAGCACAGAAAACGGGTTTCTCCGAGAAACCCGTTTTCTACTCATGGACACCCCCCTTATCAAGGGGGGCAGGGGGGATCGACACCCCCCTTATCAAGGGGGGCAGGGGGGATCAAAGACAAAATTTATCTTCAATTTAATTATATATCACCATAAGTAAGGGAGAATCGAAAGATAGTTAAATACTTCACCCTACGCTGACAATTTTACTGTTGCGAGATAGAAAATAAAAACCGCTCGTAAGCTCGATTAATTTTTTGCATAATTTTAATCGCCATGGCGGAGGAATTGTGATCGGGGTGATACTGACGAGCAAGCTGATAATATCTTTGTTTAACTTCTGAAAAACTGGCATTCTTAGAAACCTCTAAAACCTCCCACCAATCCTCAGAATCGGAGGGTAATATTTCTAATTCTCCTAACATTTCCGACCATATTTTTACCTTACCTCCATAACTACCTGTGATTAAAAATTGACCATCAGGACTAAATTTTAAGGGAGCAGTTCCCCGTAAAACTTTAATTAATTCTCCTGTTTGTCCTTGCCAAATTTTAATTTCTGTTCGGGAAGCACTAGCAATTAGATGGCGATGAGGATTAATAGCAATACTGATAATTGCCTGCTCGTGTGCCTGCCAACTTTTAATAATTTCTCCTGTCTTTATATCCCAGATTTTAATCGTTTTATCACTACCGCCACTAACTAGATATTGACCATCATTACTAAAAGCTAAACTGTTAACGGCTGCCCTGTCACCGCTAAAAGTTTGATAAGCATAACTATGATCAAATCGCCATAATTTAATAGTTTTATCATCACTACCACTAGCAATAATTTGGCTATCGGGACTAATGGCACAGGTATTAACTGCCTCCTCATGACCGATTAAAGTTCGCTTTAATTCTCCTGTCTGATAACCCCAGATTCGCAGAGTTTTGTCATTACTAGCACTAACAATAAATCTTTCATTAGCAGCAAAAGCTAATTGTAAAATTACACCATCGTGACTATCGGGAGCATTTACACGAGCGAAAAAACTACTTTTATACTGCTTAGTGTCTAATTGCCACTGACTAATTCTGCCATCCAATCCACCAGCAATAATCGATTTACCATTAGGACTTATAGCCAAAGTTTGGATCGGTTCATTAACTCCCGCAAAGGAATAAATTAATTTACCCGTTTCTCGCTGCCAAAGTTTTATGGTTTGATCTTCTCCCGCACTAGCGATAATTTTACCATCAGAGCTAATATCGATCGCCCCAATATTTTCCTGATGACCTTTAAGAGTTTGGAAACACTGCCAAGATAAACGCTCTGGAATAGTAATTTCTGTAGAATCTAACTGTTGATTTTCCTGAACAGATACTTCTTCTAACAGTCGCTGTAATTCTGCCTCTAGATTTTCATATTTCCCCGTAACTTCTTGCCAAAATAAAGCTTCTTCGTACTCTCTAGTAATGCGATCAAAAAATTCTAGATTCCTATAAAAATTATCGTCGGAGTAGGTGGGAGATAACATTTTCATCACTCCGTAGATTCCTAACCCGACTAGGCCGCCAGCGATCGCCATAGAACCGACACCAACACCGAAAGCTGTACCTTTAACCGCAACTCCCACACCCCCAAAGGTAGAGTAGATACCGATTCCGCCAAGGCTTCCTGTCCCCAAAGCTAACCCGACATTGTGATCCTTTGTTTCTAGTCCTTGCAGACTGGCATAAATTGCCGAACTTGTCAGGATGCCAATCCCCGTCATTCCCACTAAACCGACGCTTATACCGCCAAATCCGCCGACTAAGCCAATATTTCCTAGACAAGCAGATAAATTGGCTCCTGTGACTCCACCGACGGCGGGAATAACAAAATCGAGCTTTTTAGCCATATTTTTGCGAAATAATCAATTTAGTCATCGGGTTTCTCCTATAGAGTGTAGCCTAGTTTGGTATCGACGACTGACTCCCCAAAATTACTCTGGGGAGGGAAAAGTCAGAGACAATCAGGGCAAAATGATAAGTATTTTATATATAAATACTCTCAATACTTAAAAATATTTAAATTTACAATCGGTAATATTTATTTTTACTTAAGAATTTATTGAGAATAATTTTTATTTATTTACGAGGTTACAATACTTCCAGCGATTCTGGTATAATTTTGCATTATGCTATGATGGCTTTTATTGTAATTTTTAGGGTTTTAATGATCTGGGTTGTCTTAAAACCCTTGCTAAATCTAGATTTTTCCCTTGGGCAAAACCAAACAGTTCCGCCAATTCTCCCTTTTTTTCCGAACAACGTTGATCTAATTTTTGTGTAGTTTTGTTGCAAAGTCAAATTTTTTTTGACAAAATGGCTAAATTGTGGTATGGAGATAGATTGTTGATAGGTGGCCATTCAAACCGAGGCAATCAATAATTAGGACTTGCTGAATAAGTTTGTTGGTGGGGTTAGGAGTCGGTGGTCGGGAGGGGAAGTGAGAAGATCAGACAGAATTTGACATCCTCGCCGCCCTAAAAGTGCGGCGATTCCTAAACCTCACGATTTAAGTTTCTGCTTCCACCACCGTCGCATACCACAGTTAAAAAACCATGTACTGTCTTACACAGAGTCCACAGACTTTCGCCCCAT
>NZ_JADBVE010000047.1:0-11186 GCF_020245285.1 Microcystis sp. M31BS1 | reverse complement strand
GGGCTGATTTTTGAGAGTTTTTGTTTTTTACTTTTTCAGCAAACCCTAAGTAGTCATGCAAAATTAATTACCTGCCCGATCGAGCTAAAACCCTTACGGGGCAATGATCGTCATGTGTAAATAATTTTGCCTAGGTACTTAACCCAGTCACAGCTTGCTTTTAGCCTGTGTACTAATTAATAAGTAGTTCGACGGCTGAAGCGTATATCTATCGTTGCTAATTCAATTTCACTGAAAAAATATGAGGCAATTAAAATAATTTTTATTCGGGTAGATTCCTTAACTAGAAAAACTTTTGGTCTTGAGATAATATTAGTCCGAGGTCTTTTGCTTACCTCATAAGCGATTAAAGGTAGCAAAAAAAGAATTAGATTCGGAGAATGAATCAGCCCTAGGGGTGGTTGCTGTTTGCCCAACAGTACCTTTGAGATGATTTACAAAATATTTCAACCCTTTTTTAAGAATGTTGATTGCTGCATTATGATCCCTATCTAAGACTGTTTTACAGTTAGGGCATTGATGAGTTCTAGTGCTTAATGTTTTTTGCACTCTCGTCCCACAAGCTGAACAATATTGGCTAGTAAAATGGGTAGGAACAGCAACACAAACAATCCGATAAATCTTGGCAAAATAATTCAATCATTCAGTGAATTGATACCAAGAAGCATCAGAAATCGATTTGGCAAGCTTATGGTTTTTGACTAAGTTTCTTACCTTTAGAGCCTCATAAACTACCAGATCATTAGACTGGACTAATGCCAAAGCGTCTTTAATGGCTTTGTCTTTACGTTGTCTTAATACTTTAAGATGAAGCCTAGCTACTTTTATCCGTTGCTTGTGATAGTTTTTAGACTGTTTGTTTCCTTGAGGAAACTTTTTGTATAATCGTCGTTGTGCTTTTTTCAGTCGTTTTTCTGACTTTCTTAAATAACGTGGATTCTCTACATTATTGCCTTGAGCATCGGTATAAAATTCCTTTAACCCTAAGTCAATTCCTGTTATTTGTCCCGTTGGTTTACCGTCAGCACGTCTAACAACTCTTACCCGTTTAATCTGTTGCTCTGAATAATAAAATAATGTCTTTTGACTACACCATAAATCAAATTCTCCTGCTTGAAAACCATCAGTAAATCTGATTTTACGTCGATCATCAGATAGTTGGTAGCCTGTTAATTTATACTCAAAGGAACGGTTATGCTTTTTGAACCGAGGAAACCACTTTTCCCCTGGTATCTTAGCATGACAATTCTGATAAAACCTATTAATTGATTGCCAGGCTCTATCAGCAGCCGATTGACGAGCTTGTGAGTTTAATTTATTAACATAAGGTGTTTCTTTATTATTAGCTAGTACCGCACAAAGTTTTTGGAGATCATTGCGGGTTGTCCCTTGATTTGACCCCCAATAACGAACACAAGAATTACGCACAAACTGAGAAGTTATGATAGCTTTATCGAGCCGGTGATATTGCTCTGGTGTTCCGTTTTTTAGCTTTGCTTCTACGACTAGCATCTAACAATCCTCGACCCTTGGCTAAGTTAGGTATAACACAGTTTACCCACAGATGGTGGAATTAAACCGATGCTCCGCGGTTGATATTCTGGTCTGATTTCATCCCCCGCAAAGCTGAGTATCTTCTCGAAAAATGTAGCGGGGGCATTCATCCGACATTTTAGGTAAAGGTCGCCCTTGGTGTCCCGATCCCCCATCGGGATTTTTTCAATTTGCTCGATTACCGTCGCCAGCAGCGCCGGAGACGCGATGAGAAACACCGCATTCTTCATGTGTTTAGCGTAGGTGCTACCCTTGCAGAATTGCCCCAGATCTTTGATAAAGGGAAACGCTTCATCCCGGACAATCTGGAGCATTGTCTCCGCATCATCGATATTTTTGAAGTGCGACCAACGGATATGCTGTTGGCTGGCGGTAAAGGTGGTATTTTCGAGTTTTTCGCCTAATCGTTGGGCTTTACGCTCCTTAGCTAGTTCTAGGTCATCTAGGCGCTTGATGAAGAGTAAATAGGAAATCTGCTCGATTACCGAAAGCGGGTTACTAGACCTCTTGCATAAATCCGAAAACAAACGATAGAAACAATAATGGGAGGGACTTTCAGTTAATTATTTATTAGTAGTTGATAATCTTCAAAAATGTTGCTGTACAAGGATCGACTTAAGACTTTTGCAAGAGGTCTACTAATGCCGTTATTCCAGAAGGTTGTCCAAAGTTTATCTAGGGCTTGCTGAATAAATCTAAAAACCTTGTTGGATAAGGCTTTTAGACTTTTTTTCCTCAAAAAGTGCCGACCATTGGAGGGATCGGGGGTAAAATTCCTGGACTTTTTCCCTGAAAATTAGGTAACTGACTACCCCAAAATCGGTAAAACCCCACACCCCACACCCTGCCCCCACGAAAAACTTTTTGCCGCAAACCCTAGCTAAATCGGACAGCAAGCTAACTCAGCAATTGAAGCGAAAATGCTGCCATTCTCTAGGATGCCATTCCGGGTTAATATGGGTTTTGTGACAATTTATGGCTAAATTTTAAGAGGCAGTATGGAACGCACTTTCTTAATGATTAAACCCGACGGTGTGCAGCGCAATCTGGTGGGGGAAATTATTCAACGCTTTGAAACTAAAGGTTTTACGCTGGTTGGGTTGAAAATGATGCAGGTTTCTAGGGAATTAGCGGAAAAACACTACGCTGTTCATAAAGAACGACCCTTTTTCCCTTCTTTGGTCGATTTTATTACCTCCTCCCCCGTGGTGGCTATGGTTTGGCAAGGAGACGGAGTAATTGCCTCCGCTAGAAAAATTATTGGTGCCACTAATCCCCTCAATGCTGAACCGGGTACGATTCGCGGTGATTTTGGCATTAGTTTTGGACGCAATCTTATCCATGGGTCCGATGGTCCATGTACCGCCACAGATGAAGTTAGTCTCTGGTTTAGCGATGCAGAATTGGCTGATTGGACTCCCGCCATCACTTCCTGGGTGGTAGAGTAATTCCCTTTGAAGTAGTCAGGAGCCGGTCGTCAGGAGACAGGAGACAGGAGATGGCTTTTATTTATTCTCTCCTCTCCCCTTTCCCCACACTCAACCCCTAATCTTGCCACTTATGACCGTAGAATCCAGCTTACAACAGTTAAAAAGAGCTTCATCGGGACGATTACCCAGCAGTTACGGGGTCTATTTTAAGAATACCCTTGTGGCTCTCTGTCATGCTCTTGAAGATCATATCTTGCAAACTAGCAGCCCAGACAGTACAAATAAACCACTGGTTTTAGTCACCTTTCAACAGGGAAAATGGTATTTACAGGAAGCTGAGCGCTATTTAGATATTGCTCGCTCTTCTCGTCATATTGCGATCGCCGCCGTGGCCGATAGTGGTTTTTCTGAGCATAAAACTGGCAGTTTAGAGAATGTTTCCCTAGTAAACTTAGATAATAGCGATAGTTTGGTTAATGAGTGGAATTTAATCATTCTTTCCCCCGATTACGCCTCCATGGTACTCTGTCATGAGTTATCCCCAGAAGAATACCGGTCCGATAGTCAACCCCAAATAGACACGGAGCGAAAATTCTACGGTTTATGGACATTCGATCGCGATTTAGTTGAAAAAGCCGCTAGTATCTTAATTGAGCGTCTGCATCCCTATAATCCCAGTCTAGCGGCCGATTTAAGCAGACAACAGCAGGAAATTAGTCAAAATATTAATCCCATTCCCACGGATTTAACCGGAGTAGTCTCTCGCATTGTCACCTATCTGCAAACCAGTCAACAGCAGTTAGTCACCGTCAGCAGACAAGCGCGAGAATTAAGCGACTTAGAAGGACAAGCATCCCGTTTAAATAAAAATTTAGCCGCTAATAAACTGCAAGCTTTTCTAAGAATGGCTCAAAAAGTCGATGAAAGAGATATTGATAATCCCCTCGCTTCCCTACAGGTGGCTGCTTTAGCGGAAATGTTGGGACAATTGCTCGATTTACCCACCCTGAGATTACGACGCTTACGATTAGCTGGTTTATTATACCGCATCGGTCTAGCGGAGGCTCCGATCGAAGTTTTTAGACAGCGTGCCAGTCAGTTAGAGGGAGCAAATGCGTTATTTTGGCGGGATAGATCGGTATTAGGCGCACAATTACTCGCCACTATGCCCGAATTAGCTCCAATTCAACAGATTATTTACCATGAGTTTGAATACTGGGATGGTAGCGGCGTTCCCAACGGACTAAAAGGGGAAGAAATCAGCCTAGAGTCGCGAATTTTGGGATTATCAGCCTATTTTCAGGAATTAACTCAACCGCGAGGCGATCGACTAGCTCTAGATTTAGGAGAGTCCCTAGAACGTTGTCAAAATTATAGCGGGATTCGTTTCGATCCCGCTTTGGTAGAAAAATTAACTTCGGTAATTCGTCTGTGCGAAATGGGATGGATGCAATTACCCGATCGCCCTAGTCAAGTCCCCGCCGTCTGGTTAGAATCAGTTTAGATTAGACTCCGATTAAACTCTGCATGGCACGTCCCATATTAGCCGGTTTAAAAGCTGCCATGGCCGCGGTCGGTTCATAGCCGCAATGTACCATACAATCGGCACATTGAGAATTGCCACTGGCCCGACCGTAGTTATCCCAATTGGTTTCTTCTAAAAGTTCCCGAAAGCTTTTGTAATGTCCTTCGTTGAGCAGATAACAGGGTTTTTGCCATCCTAAAAGACTATAACTAGGACTACCCCAAGGAGTGCATTCATAGTCCTGTTCACCGATGAGAAAATCGAGAAAGAGAGGATTATGGTTAAAATTCCACTTTTTCTGACCTGATTTCCAGGGTGAGAGAATTTCTCGGAATAAAGCTCTGGTTTGCTCCCGTTTTAAGAAACTATCTTGATCCGGGGCCCACTCATAACTATAACCGGGGGAAATCATCATACCATCGATGCCCAAAGTAGCGAGAAAATCGAAAAATTCCTGCATTTCTTGCGGTTCTGTGCCTTCAAAAACCGTGGTATTAGTAGCAACCCGAAAACCTCTCGCTTTCGCCGCTTTAATCCCTTGTACTGCCTTATCGAATACTCCCTCTCGATCCACACAGCGATCGTGATGTGCTTTTAAACCGTCCAGATGGACACTAAAGGTAAGATAGGGTGAAGGAGTAAATTTATCCAGGCTTTTTTCCAATAACAGAGCATTGGTACACAGATAGACGAATTTTTTTCTGTCCACTAACCCCTTGACAATTTCATCGATTTGTGGGTGTAAAAGCGGCTCGCCCCCGGGAATGGAAACCACGGGAACCCCACATTCTTCCACCGCTGCGAAACATTCTGCCGGGGTGAGATGATTACGGAGAATTTCTGGGGGATGTTGAATCTTACCGCAGCCAGTACAGGCTAAATTACAGCGAAATAGGGGTTCTAGCATTAAAACTAAGGGAAAACGCTTTTTTCCTGCTAGACGCTGTTTCAAGATATAGGAAGCAACCACTAAAGCTTGTTGTAGTTGGACAGCCATTTGCTCACACCAATAGGATTTTAAGTCATTATAGACTGTTAGCAGGGCATCAGGGCATAGGAGCCTAGAAAATGGCAAAATAAATAAAAGCTGAGGGCTTTTTTGGCTGTTTACTTGATTATCGGATAGATTAAACCCCTTGCCTGATTAAGTCCTATCAGTTATCAGTCTTTTTAGCTAAGTAGGTAAGATGAACGTAGGTTGGGTTGAAGCATGAAACCCAACGCCCGATCATGTTACGCTACCGCTAACCTATCCTACAAATAATTGTGCCTCCCTACTTATCAGCTTTTATTTATCCGATTAATTAGCCATTATCACCTTGATCTAGCTGATGGCTTCAAGACTACTGACTCCTAACCTTAACGACAATTTTTGATTTTTACCAGAGGTCTATTATGAGTTCTTTAGGCGATCGCTTCAAGAAATTTGCGGGAAAAACTCGCTATGTGGTCTGTCGCTTATTTTTGCATCTCTACGGACAAGAAGTCGCACCTCTGATCGGTATTCTTAATCGTGCCGGCCGGGAGGCGATCGATTCCGAAGGCGATTTAGAGGTCATGGGAGAGGGTTTAGTAGAAATTTGTCAAAATCTGCTGCAGATGAACCTCTATTGGTTTTCTGTGGCTAATGAGGGCGATATTTTTTGGAGTGAGGGGGAAGCGGGAGACTACGTTAACGAACTGTTTACCGATTCCGCGGCCAGATACCTAAGTGAATCGGTGTCTGGGGAAGTGGGGGAAAACGAACCCTTAACTTTACCCGTCACCGATAACTTAGTTGTTATGATCACAATAGCCTTCGAGGGTGAGAGTGGTGCTTTAGAAACTAGCCTAGCCGATCGAGAGGCCCTGGAAGATGGTTTAAAATCAATAATTAACCTTCACTACCAAGGTCGGCTGCGTGCGATTCAGGTACATTTTTCTCCTGCTCAATTGGGAGATGAATTGACCAATGAGCAACTATTACTCAATTTCCCCGAATTGCTGCCTTTATAGTCTTAATTTTGCCCTTATGCTGCGCCAAGTAACGACAATCTTTTTAATTCTTACCCTTTGTTGCACAACGGTGGCCTGTGGTTCCTCGTCAAATCAAACTCAGTCACGGTCAGCTAATAACAGTAGTGTAAGACGAGAATCCAATCAGGTTAGTAGCGGTCGCTACGAGGTGCAACAAGCTACCTACGATGACGGAGATGGCACTTATACCTTAATGCTGTTAAACACCCCTGCGGGGACTTCTCCCCTCTTTCGCAGCACTAACCTGCAAATGGCTAGATTAAGCGATGAAGCTATCGCTAAAGGGGAAAAAACCGCGGTAGAAATCAACGGTGATCAGGCTACCCTGTACATGACCGAAGATTTTAAAATTGAGTATGTCCATAATGTCACGGAAGTGCGGAACAATCCCCAAACCGGACAACAGGAAACCGTGGTGATTCGGCAAGAATCGAGTTTTTGGAGTCCTTTTTTCGGTGCTGTTGCTGGTCAAGCTTTGGGTAGTTTGCTCTTTCGTCCTCAATATTACGTTCCTCCCCTCTATACTCCGGGGGGTGTGATGACCGGTTTTGGTGGTTACGGTTCCACCTATAATCAGGCAGTAGATCAATACCGGACTAAACATAATAGTCCACCTCCGGCAGTCAAAAACCGGCAAACTCTCCGTTCTACTGGCAATTTACGTCGTTATCCCAGTAATACTTCCTCTAGTCCCAATCGCAGCACCACCACCACCACAAAACCCAGTGGTTCCGGTTATGGTTCCAGTACCCTGAAGAATTCGGGTAAATCTGATAATGTCAAACGTTCTCCTAGTTTCGGTTCCTCCGGTTCCCGTCGTACCCCTAGTCGCAGTGGTTTTGGCAGCAGCAGACGCGGCCGACGTTAGGAGGATTTGACTGGAGTGGTGGAAGATTAATCCTGTCTTCCCCACCTCAGACATTGGAGATGACAACTACTTAGGAGCAACCATTTTGCGAATTTCCGAATAGAAAACCGTCTGGCGATCGCCATTGGCCGCCTGGATAATACTGGTACGCAATCTCAGATTAGGACTAGCAAACCAGATTCTTTCCTCGATACGATGGTGATTATCCTCGATGGTTAAAGTTAAAGCTTGATCGCTTCTGAGATGATATTCTCCCAGCGCTGCCGATTTACCGTTCGATGTGATTAATTTTCCTTGCCAAGGATTCTCTGAGGGTAGCCAAACTAAATAGCTAGAACCGATTTTTTTCGGTTGTCCATAGTCCACGGAATTATCCCAAGTCGCTTTCCATCCCCCTAGACTGGCCGGGGACTGACAGTTATTTTCTAAACATAATTGCACCACATCGGCAGCATCGGCAGCCAGCAAATCGATGGTGATTTCTGCTTTATTATTGGCAACTTTTTGGGCAGCTAATTGATAACTGGTGCGCTGAGAAAACCATTTACCCGCACAGAGATTAATAAATTCTTGAATGTCCATGAATGGCTGTAGGCAAAGATTGATCGCTCTGGAAGAATAGATTATTTATTCTATCCTATACCTAGACCTTGGCCAATTTTTGCAAGGATAAACGGGCCGCTTCGCGCACTTGCGGATGTTCGTCTTTAACCAAAAATTTTAAGGCTGCGATCGTTTTTTCCGCCGGAAGATGGCCTAAAGCTTCCGCTAATCGCTGCCGGATTAACCAGTCATCAGAGTTAACAAAAGTTAAAAGCTTCTCGACGGTTTCCACTGCTTTGATTTCCCCAAGGGCAGCAATAGCGGCCTGTTGAATAACCGCTTCGTTACTATCGAGAGCCGATAATAACACCTGTTTAGCCCGAATATCGCCCAAATTGCCCAAAGCGACGGCGGCACTAAAGCGGACTAACCATTGCGTGTCTTCGTAAAAAGCCCGTTGTAGGGGTTCAAAAGCGCGAATATCTTCTAAATAACCTAAAGCCCCCGCAGCATCGGCGCGAATGCCATAATCGGCATCATTGGCTAACAAATCCACTAGGATAGGAAAGCATTCCTCGGTTTGTTTGACTCCCAAAGCAAAGACAGCCATCGATCGCACCGGTAGCATTTCATCATAAAGGACTTTTTTGATCAAGGGTACAGCTTCCTCCGGCGTCACTTCTCGCAGGGATGCCAAGGCCAACAGACGATCTTTAGAGTTGCTGCTTTCTAACTGGAGGGCAATGGCTTGTGTATCAGGCTTGCTCATTTTTGTCAACCACTTGTAATATTTCTTTAATTCTAACGCAATTCTTGGCAATTCAGAAACGAGAGTGGGGAAAGGATTTCTTGAGGATTTCTTAAGGATTGAGACGAGGGTTGACTTCCTCCAGGGAACTATAATTTAAGTATGGTAATACGATAAATGCTAGGCTTTCTGATAGATTCAGCGGGCGTTGGGTTTCATGCTTCAACCCAACCTACGTTCATCTGATAGATTCAGGAAAAAAATATAAGGACCCACTCCCCTTTAGGTCAGCGAGGTTGAGATTAAAAAAAACAGATAGCCTAGGGCTAATTAGCTTGTCTAGCCGCAACTGCCACACCTAGACAAGCAGGGGGTATTATGGTGAAACATCAAGTTTTTAATACTGGTTCTTTGACTCTAGACACGGAAAAAGAGCAGCTCTTTGTGTCCGTGACTCCAGACTATCAAAAAGGCCCCGGCATTCAACGAGATGGTATAACCTCCCCCAGAATGCAGGATCCTCATGCAGTGCAGGATATAATGTTTCCTCGACTTACTCGAACTGCTATTCCTAGCCTAGACTCTACGACCAATGCTTACGAGCAGAGAGCGGGTACTTGGACACTTTATCATCATCTCAAAGAATTCTGCGCTCAGCGAGGAGAGGATTGGCTAATTATTGGCGCCCAAGGTTGCGGGGATCTAACGATGAATCCGTGGCATCTTGCCTATCTTGGCCCTAATTACTACATAAACTCCTTGCAAAATCAATTATGTGGGATGTTTCTCCCCGGAGGCTATCAAGAACCGATCAATCAGCGCATCTATCGGTGTTTGGTCAAATGGTGTGATGCTATGGCTACACACCTCGGCCATCGTTATGAATTTTTGGATTTAAAATTTATGGCTGGAGGCGCAAATATAATACAGATTAACGATCCGAAGGTGGCCCGCAAATATGATGCTTTTTTAAGACCGCTACCTGGATACAATCCTGATTTACATAATATCGCCCCATTTTTAGAGTTTGCCCTAGCGGGAAAAACTATTATTCAACAAGGTGATGTGGTTCCCCTATTTACTGCTATCGATCGATTCCAAGATGTACGCCATATTTTTTGCCTGCCTTATCAAATTCCCTGTGCGGGGAATTTTAGGAGGCAGGGTATTGATAAAATTAACTTGGGGGAATATCAACTCTACGGCGATTTGAATGCCCGGCGTGCCGCTTTAAACGGACCGATTATCGTAGAAACTCAGTTAAATCCTCTCGGCGGTTTTCTGCAGATCAATCTGGGTGATCCTGCTGTCGCTGACGAATTGACGCGAAATAACTTTAAACAAGTTAATTTTTCTCCGCGTCGGGCAGGAGAATATTTTCCTTACCCCGGAGGAGATACGGTAGAAATTTACTTTCCCAAGAGCATCTATCCTTTCGGAATTTTGGGAATGTCCGGTCAAAAAATTATCTGTTTTGCTTCCTCGGGATTATCGGGAAGAATTGGCAATACCCTAGAAGGGATTACCTTAATTATGAGCGATGGATTCAGTGCGGAAGAAGCGATGGTTTTAGATGAAGGATTTGACGTTTTTCAAATGATCAATCCCATGAAAGATGATCATGCTTTCACTTATACCAACGAGGAATTATTGGATAGAGTCTTAGCTTTTACCTACGATCAAATGCTTCTAGATACGGCTGCAAGCGTTAACAATCCGGTTAATGGTCCCGCACTAGGTGGAGACATGAGAGAATGGCCTCTTAATCGAGATTTATTGAATCAAGTGGAAATTGATTATGGCATCAGAGGATCTGGTCTAGATTATGCGGATATCTTTCCGGTGAGGTTACGTCGCTCGCAAATCAGAAGTATTTTGATTGTTGCTGTCCCAAAAAATCCTCAATAGGGAGATTCAACCCGGTGCGTCTCAATTTTTTAGAAATACCTAGGGTTTGAACAAGCCAATTGGCGATCGCACTCTCGGCACCGTTCCGCTTACCTTATTCGCTAAAAAGCATACAGGATAAAGGTAACAGCAATTTTAAAACCCTTCCCTTAAAAAATTAAGCAAACAAAGAGTTATTACCCTTTGCCGTCCTCAGCAATACTGATGACCCCGAACAGGTGTTAAGTCTGGTGTCCCGTTCTCTAGAAACTATTTCCCAAAAACAGGTGCAAAGCAATCTCGCTGCCGCTACCAGCATTCTCGCCGGGTTAGTATTAAATCGAGAGACGATTAAAAAAATCCTTCGGAGTGAGATTATGAGAGAATCCGTCATCTATCAAGATATTTTAGAGGAAGACAGAGAGGAAGGATCATTAACCGCTAAATTAAACTCTATTCCCCGTTTATCGGTCTTAGGATTAAGTCTAGAACAAATTGCCCAAGCTTTAGACTTAGATATTGAACAAGTACCACAAGTCATTGAGAGACAAAATTGAGTGAAAACGGACAGTATTTTCTATCGTCTCTTTCAGACTTTTCCTGAAAGTTTCTTTG
>NZ_JADBVE010000046.1:0-16688 GCF_020245285.1 Microcystis sp. M31BS1 | reverse complement strand
GCCAAGCTTTTCTGGTCGGAACCCCCTAAGCCGAGTTTTCAAGGTGCTGCGCCGTCCACTTGGTTTTCGAGACTGGCCTTTTAATTCTAACGTAAAGCCAACCTAGAACGGCGGGGTTTCAGACCCAAAATTTCCGATGAAGAATGAATGGCGACACAAGGAAAGCCCTGCTCTCAAAGCGTTTTCAATGCTGCTCCGATACGCGATCATCTTCAAACTTGACAACGCCGCCGATCGCGCATCAACCTTGAATCGACTCTGGTATGAATGGGAATCGATGTACTAGAACTATTATGGTCAAGATGTCCAACTATAAGATCAATGACAAAAATCCTCTCGACAGCCGAAGTGAAAGCGCATCTTTCCGAATCGATCGATCTTGCTCTCCAAGAGGGCTACGTTGTCATCACCCGCTACGGCAAACCCGTGGCTGCCCTAGTGAGTTACGAAGATATCCGACAATTGCAACGACTGAGAAGCGCTCGTCAGAGGGGAGGGTTAGCGAATTTAAGCGAAAATTGGGAAGATTCAGAAGAATTAGCCGAAGAACTGCATAATATCTTGGACGAGAGAACCTGATGGCTTATCTCTTTGATACCGATGCTATTTCAGAGATGTTACGCAAGCGCCCGCTACTGGACTATCTGCAATGGTTACGATCGCTCGATCGAGAAAATCAATATACTAGCAGTATCACGATCGCCGAACTATATAAAGGTGCGTTCCGTTCCCCCAAGCGCAATCATTTTCTGGAAAAAATCGAAACGAGAATTATCCCCGAATTCACGATCCTGCCATTCGATCGCTTGACAGCGAAAATTTACGGAGAAATTCAAGCGCAACTAGAACAACAGGGAAATATTCTCGCCCATGCCGATTTACAGATCGCATCCACGGCGATTCAATCTAATCTAGAACTGGTTACGGGTAATATTCAACATTTCGCCCGTGTAGAAGCTTTACGGATTAATTACACTCTCGTCCACGCCAGGGCATCTTCAGAAAATGTTCAGAGTTGAGGCAACTTCGGCATCAACCATGGCAGCTGGATCGCAAATATAGGATAAATTTCCCAAAAATCAGCGATAAAAACCTTTTTTACCGATCTAGCCAGGCTCTAACGCCTGGGAAGGGAAAAATCCTCAATTGAGCCGAAATTAGCTTAATCAAAAAATATGCTATAATCAGAATGTAAGCACAAGGGGCCGTAACGGTTTCGACAGGTTAGCGAAAGCTCCCCCGTGATACAGGTCGAGAGTGAGTCTCCTCTCGTAAATCAAAGGCTCAAACAAAAAGTAAATGCGAACAACATCGTTCCTTTCGCTCGTAAAGCCGCTCCTGTAGCTGCCTAATAGTCTCTAATCGACTCGAGCATTCATAGTTTGACTCCGTTAAGGACTATGGATAAACCCCCAACGGATGCCACGTTTAACTTTCTCTAGTTAGTTAACCGTCTAAGCTTTAACTAGAGCATCCCACTGTCCGGGATAAGTGACAGTCCCCGTTTCGAGGGTAATCGAAACTAAACCTGTGAATGAGCGGACAGTCAATACCTAATTTGGACAGCAGTTCGACTCTGCTCGGCTCCATTGATTAGTTTAATGAAAAACCTTCTCTCCCGCATGGACGGGGTACAAACACCAATTATTCCTGTGGTAGGTCAATTAATTAAAGCGAACCCCGGCACTATTTCCCTAGGTCAAGGGATTGTTTCCTATGATCCACCCCAGCAGGCGATCGAATCTCTATCTTTATTCTTAGCTAATCCCAAAAATCATCAATATCAATCTGTGGCGGGAATTCCCCCCTTATTAACAGTAATTCGGCAAAAACTAGCCGAAGATAATCGGGTAGAAATCAGCGATAAACAGGCAATTTTTGTGACGGCGGGCAGTAATATGGCTTTTATGAATGCCATTTTAGCCATTACTTCCCCGGGGGATGAAATTATTCTCAATACTCCCTTTTATTTCAATCATGAAATGGCCATAAAAATGGCTGATTGTCAAGTAATTTTGGTTGCCACAGACAAAAATTATCAATTGCGTCCAGCCGCCATTGAAGAGGCAATCACGGAAAAAACTAAGGCAGTGGTGACGATTTCTCCTAATAATCCCACGGGAGTAGTTTATCCAGAAAATACCCTGAGAGAAGTCAATCGAATCTGTCAAAAAAAAGGCATCTATCACATTCACGATGAAGCTTATGAGTATTTTACCTATAACCATGCCCGCCACTTTTCCCCGGCGGCAATTGTTGGCAGTGAATCCTGGACTATTTCCTTATTTAGTCTCTCAAAAGCCTACGGTTTTGCCAGTTGGCGCATTGGTTATATGGTAGTACCAGAACATTTATCTGAGGCGATTAATAAGATTCAGGATACTATTTTAATTTGTCCGCCGGTGGTGTCGCAATACGCCGCTCTGGGAGCGTTACAGGTGGGTAAAAGCTATCCTTTAGAACAGTTAAAAACCATCAGTAAAGTTAGAGAAATTTGCCTGAATGCTCTAGAATCAATCGGCGATATCTGTGATTTTGCCACTGCGGAAGGGGCTTTTTATTTCTTCCTGAAAATTACCACAGACAAGAATGATTTTCAGTTAGTTAAAAGTTTAATTGAGCGGCAGCGGGTGGCAGTGTTACCCGGTTCAACTTTTGGGATAACAGAGGGCTGTTATTTGCGTCTTGCCTACGCTGCTTTATCTCCAGAAACAGCTTTAACGGCAGTAGAAAGATTGGTAAAGGGATTGCGTTATTTTAGTCAGTGATTTTTAAGAATAAATACTGGCTTTCTTTCTTGGTTTTTACTTTACCACAGCCTTTATCTTCAAGATGAAGTGTAACCTAATTTGGGTTTGCGGCAAAAAGTACGGGCGAAGCATTCGGATAGAAAATCTACGGTTTCACCGATAGGTTATTGCCCGAATGCTTCGCCCCTACAGGACGCAATCGCCGCTCAAGATGCCAGGTTTTGAAGCACGATTCTCTCAAAATCTTGCACCTGTTTCGCTCGTAAAGCCACAAAATCCTTACCTTGCCTACATTTCACATTTATTCAGCAAGCCCTAATTTGGTATTGACAAACGACTCCCCAAAACCAGAGAGTTTGTACCTCACCATTAAGATAACTGCTATCAGATAACCTCTGATTCGATCTTTTGGGCTATTCTTAGTTTAGCCGAACGAGAACGGGGATTTTTAGCCTGTTCTTCTCGGCTGGGAATAATCGGCTTTTTCGTGATAATTTTCAAGGAATTATCTTCGCGAAAGCCATACTTGATCAGACGATCTTCTAGACTATGAAAACTGATCATAGCGATAATTCCCCCGGATTTTAGCCAGTGGGGGGCTTGATTTAACAATTTTTGCAGAGAATCTAATTCTTGATTAACAGCGATGCGTAGGGACTGAAAAACCCGCGTTGCTGGATGAATACGTCCATAACGGTAACTAGCGGGTACAGAACTAGCGATGACAGCCGCTAATTCAGTGGTGGTAGTAAAGGGACGTTTTTGGACGATCGAGCGAGCAATAGGACGAGATAAACGTTCTTCTCCGTATTGATAAAAAAGAGCTGCTAATTCTTTTTCCTGCCAATGATTAATAATATCGGCTGCCGTCAGGGATTGACAGCGATCCATCCGCATATCTAAGGCTGCCGTGTGGCGAAAACTAAAGCCGCGCTCGCTCTGATCGAATTGGGGAGAACTGACTCCTAAATCGGCGATAATGCCATCAAAACTGCTATTCTGTCCCTTATAATCGGCGAAGTTCCCCCACCAGAGGGTTAAACGGCTATCTAGATAGGGGGCAAGACTAATTTTAGCGGCTTCTAGGGCGCTTTGATCGCGATCGATGGCGGTTACTTTCGTTTCAGGATGGGCTTCTAAAAGCAAGCGGCTGTGTCCACCACCGCCTAGGGTAAGATCGAGATAATGCCCCCCAGGTTGAATATTTAAACCGGCGATTAATTCTTGACTCAAAACGGAAATATGGGTAAAATCTTGATTCATCTGTACTGATCACTTCCTGAAAATGGCGATTTAACCTAAAAATAACTGATAGGCCCGGTTTTGACTTTCATCCCAATAGCGATAGCCGAGAGTATCGAGAAAAGCTTGCCATTGATTCATTTCATCGGGGGGGACTTGTATGCCCACGACGATGCGCCCGTAATCGGCCCCGTTATTGCGATAATGGAAAACGCTGATATTCCAGTGGGGACTCATGGAGGCGACAAATTTCATTAAAGCCCCCGGTCGTTCGGGAAACTCGAAGCGGTAAAATAATTCATGATCGGCTAAATGCGATCGCCCTCCCACCATGTGGCGCAGATGCAATTTAGTCAATTCATCATCGCTAATATCAAGGGTTTTAAAGCCGCAAGCTTCAAAACTCTCGGCTAATTTCTTGGCATCGCTGCGATTTTCGATCTGGGCGCCGACAAAAATATGTGCTTCTTTTTCATCGGCAATGCGATAACTAAATTCGGTTAAATTGCGTTTGCCGACACATTCGCAAAAACGCCGTAAACTGCCCGGTTGTTCGGGAATAGTCACAGCATACAACGCCTCGCGCCGTTCCCCTAATTCTGCCCTTTCCGCCACAAACCGCAGACGATCAAAGTTCATATTCGCCCCACAAGCCACAGCAACAAGCGTTTTATCCTCAATTCCCTCTCTTTCTACATAAGCTTTCGCTCCTGCTACCGCCAACGCCCCCGCAGGTTCTAAAATCGAGCGTGTATCTTGAAAAACATCCTTAATCGCCGCACAAATATCGTCCGTATCCACGAGGATAATCTCATCCACATACTGCTGACAGAGACGAAAAGTCTCCTCTCCCACCTCGCGCACCGCCACCCCATCGGCAAATAATCCCACTTGAGACAAACGCACCCGATAACCGGCTTTTAGGGATTGATTCATCGCGTCTGAGTCCACAGGTTCCACCCCGATAATTTTAATTTCTGGGCGTAAACGCTTGACATAGGCTGCAATACCTGATATTAGCCCACCGCCACCAATAGCGACAAAAATGGCCTCGATCGGTTGCTGATATTGTCGTAAAATTTCCATACCGATCGTACCCTGGCCAGCGATTACCTCCGGATCATCGAAGGGATGGATAAAAGTTAAGCCTTTTTCCGCTTCTAATTGTCGCGCGTAGGTGTAGGCATCATCGTAGGTGTCACCGTGCAGGACGACAATCCCGCCCCGGGCTTTTACCGCGTCGATTTTGACTTGCGGAGTGGTGACAGGCATAACGATAATCGCTTGGGTTCCCAATTGCCGCGCCCCCAAAGCGACTCCCTGGGCATGATTTCCCGCCGAAGCAGCAATTACACCTTTTTGTAACAAATCCCTTGACAAATGCGCCATTTTGTTGTATGCGCCGCGCAGTTTAAAGGAGAAAACCGACTGCATATCCTCGCGCTTGAGTAAAAGCTGATTGTGCAAACGTTGGGAGAGATTGGGGGCAAGTTCCAAGGGGGTTTCTTGGGCGACATCGTAGACGCGTGCGGTGAGGATTTGAACCAGGTAATCGCAGTACATTATTCTTTTTTGGCGGTGGGGATTGGCCAGTCAGGCTAGGATACAGAATAGATCATCGTCAGTCCGGTTAGCAATAAAGAGCTATCAGCTGTCAGCCGTCAGCTTTTTGCTCTGTGTTCCCTACTTCCCACTTCCCACTGATGTCACCTCTCAATAACTGCTGGAAGCTGTCGCGAACAAAAATCAAGGTCGTGTAGGGGTTGCTATGAGGGAGAAAATCTGGTTTAACACAGATAGGAGGATTGCCACAGAGAGCCAAAGGAAAATTGAGAAAGCCCTCCGCCAAGAAGTAGATAGCTGACAAAACCTCGTGAGGAGCCTGACTGAGCAACTCCAACAACAACAAGCCATCATTGACCAACTCTCTCAACAGCTAAAAAAGCAGCAAGAACGAACCACCCAACTGGAAGCCCAACTCAGAGAACAGAAAAAGCTCAAAGGCCGACCGAAGATAAGAGCCAGCCAACTCAACGAAAAAACCCCGGCGTTGCTTAATCAAGGTATGAATGCTAATTTTGCATATATCAAAAAGTCAGTTTGAGCCTGAGTTTTAAAAAATGTAGATGCAATGATTCATACCCAAAGTCAGCAACGCCGAGCATCTTTCAATTTGACAACGCCTAAACCCACAACTTCAATCAATCTGCATGGTGCGTTCCCCAAAAATCTATTGGTGGAGCAGTGGGAACCACATTAGGGAACGCACCCTGGGGAGATAGCTGCTAAGCAGTGCCTTCGGCATCGCACTACAAGATATTTACTACCTAGATGCTGTGACTGAAACCTGTTATGATGTTTGAAAAATTGTTGACATTCGAATTAAAGAAACAGAAGCACTCAAAGCCTACTATAAAGGGGTAGCCAAAATTTTCCGCGTCGTCATCGGCTGGTGCATATATAAGTCCCGCAGCCTTGTTTTCTTTTACCAAGATAGTCGAGAATTCGCCGGCTTCAAGTTTTGATTTACCAGATTTTGGATCGTACTGTGTATCAAACTCTACAGAGCCTACACTTCCCTGGAAAGTTGCACAGAAATAAGAGCTTGCATAGTAAAGCTTTTGGATGACAACCCATTCGTGATCCCAAGTTCCCTTCGGGGCTTCTACTAAATATTTACGTAATTTCTCTGCTTCTTTTCTGGGAGATTCAAGGTAAGAGGTTTGACAGCATTTTCCGATAATCAAAGAAGACTTCTTTTTATCTGATGTTATTTTGAGACTTGATTTGATGTTTCCAAACTTCGGATCTTCTACCTCTAAGTTTACCTTGGTGCTGGTATATGAGGCAGAACTAAAAGACCCTGTAAAACTTTCAGATTGCGCTTTTATTATAGGCTCGTCAAAGGAAACGCCATAATCGCTCACGTGTCCTTCAAATTTGTAATCGTACCCTTGAGGACTCAAAATAGTTCCTATTTTGAAGCTGGCAGTACTTGGACATCCCCATATTGCTTCCACATTCATTCCATTGCGTAATGCAGCCGTCATCAATTTGACTGAATTAGCCATCTTTTTAATCTCCTAAACGGTAGTAAACACCAAGAACTTCAGCAATCGGTTTCACAAAAATTCCCAGATATGAGAGCAACACCAACCCCCAAGCGAAATCAAAGTCGAAGGAGGGGAGAGAGCTTGCTCACTACATAATATACGGAAACTTTCCATATCTCACGCCAAATACACATTTTTTAAAAAATCTTTCCGTATATTACTCTCATAGCGATCACAAGAAGTTTTCCTATAAAATTACAAGTAACCGTGTTATGTCGAATTAAATTATTATAGGCGTTCTCAGATGTTTTGAAAATCCCACAGGGTCGCGGATACAAAATTAGGTTATACTTCATCTTTATGAGAAACGCTGCCATACCGGGAGCGAATTTGGGGGGGATTTACTACCATATTTAACTTCATTTGTCAAGAAATTCGCTCATTTTTAGGTGCGATCGCTTTTTACACGATTATTCCCGTTCCGATTGCTTGGCCTGATTTTGGCAGAATTGCCCGATGGATTCCCTTAGTGGGCTTATTTTTGGGTTTAATTCTGGTTTTGCTCGATATAACTCTAGCTGGTCTGGGAATGCCACCCCTGACTCGTGCGGTTGTCCTTGTGGGAGTTTGGGTTTATCTAACGGGAGGACTACACCTTGATGGAGTTAGTGACACGGCCGATGGTTTAGCTGTCACTGACCCCCAGCGTCGTTTAGCGGTCATGGCCGATAGTGTTACCGGGGCCTTTGGAGTCATGGCCGTGACTATGGTTTTGCTGCTAAAAATCGCCGCTTTGACCGATTTAAGCGATAATCGAGCCTTAGCTCTAATTTTAGCACCAATTTGGGGACGTTGGGGGCAAGTAATGGCGATCGCTCTTTATCCCTACCTCAAACCCACCGGTAAGGGAGCCTTTCATAAAGTGGCTTTTTGTCTGCCTTGGGACTGTGGGGGAGTAATTTGGGGGTTAATCGCCCTATTTGGCGGTCTAAGCTGGGGAATAATCGCCATTAGTGCCGGAATCGCCCTCGCTCTGCTTACTGGTTACTGGTTATATCGTCGTCTTCGCGGTCATACCGGCGATACCTACGGTGCGGTGGTAGAGTGGACAGAGGCTCTATTCTTGGCTTTTTTGACAATAATTAGCTAATTTTTGCCCTCCACGGCCCGTAAACGGGTTAATTTCAGGGTAAATTTTCCCCCACCGGTTTCTCCGAAAGCTCTCACCCGAATAATATATTTACCCGACTCGGTAATGCGTGCAAAGAGGAGAGCATTAGTGCCACCATCGGGACCATCGTCATTTTCCGCTACAGTGGAACCATCGTCGGCCAGGAGAATTAAAACTCCATCAAAGTTTTCCGATTTGAGATCGATGGCCACCTGATCGTCCTTGTCCAAATCTACGGTATAATCCCTAGCAAACCCCCCCTCCCCCGTGGGAATATCTTTGTCGGTGAGAGTATCGTTAATTTCTTTATTGAGGATTAGGGGGACGGGATTATAGATTTTTTCTGCTCGCACCGGTAAAGATTGACCGCTTAACCAGAATAAAGTGAGCAAGACGCATAAACCAGAATAGCGACCAGTCAAAGGGAATCTTGTCATAGGGGCAGGTGTTCGTTTTCTCAATCTCCCTATTCTACAAAAAACTGATAACTATCAACAGTTCGACAAAATTAAATTCAGACTCCGGAAAGGGGGAACGCTGGAACTGCGGAACTGCGGAAGGGAAAAATATGTGTAATTAATTTTGCTTAGGTAGTTATTCCTTGTTGGTAAAACAAATAAAAAAATCCCCCTTGAAGCGAGGGAGCAAGAGGGGAGATACAACCCGTTTAAGGTAATTAATAAAATCATTAAGTAGGTAGGTGTTAAAAGTTGTCAGACACCCCCCTTATCAAGGGGGGATTAAGGGGGGATCGGCACCCCCCTTATCAAGGGGGGCAGGGGGGATCGAACCTAAAATCTATTTTTAATTTAATTATAACCAGCTACTTAATTGACAATATTTAAAAGAGATTAATTGAAAAATGAACTAGAAGTTAAAAACTTAAAGAGGGTCCTTCCGTGGGCAAAGAAGCTAAAGATTGAGTGATATGATAGGCTTGACCGCGATAGGTAACGGCTACCGGTTTCTGAATGGTTTGAACGACACCACGGTTTTTTAAATAGGGAACACCACGATAGCTTAAAATCATCGGACTGGAAGCAACGGTGGCAGTGGGATTTTTGTCGTAAGGAATGCTGCGATAGGTTAATTTCATAAGTACCTAGGCAAAATTATTTACACATGACGATCATTGCCCCGTAAGGGTTTTAGCTCGATCGGGCAGGTAATTAATTTTGCATGACTACTTAGCTGTCTCTGGAGATAAGTACCTAGGCAAAATTATTTACACATGACGATCATTGCCCCGTAAGGGTTTTAGCTCGATCGGGTAGGTAATTAATTTTGCATGACTACTTAATTAGTGAGTTAGTAATATCTCCATCCGCAGGGAAATTGATTCCAGAAAAGCTAAACTTTGTTCTGGGTAAATATCCTACCAAGAAGACCCCCGATAGCGCATTTCTCGACGCAGAGCATAACGACGGGCAAAATTGGGAACATCGCCCCGATGACCTAATAAAATGACCGTATCGCCTTGCTGTAGAATGGTGGAATGGTCGGGATGGGCGATGACACGACCATCAAATTGACGGACAGCAACGATAATAAAAGCCCCCTGTCCCCGCACTTCCATCTGACTGATGGGTTGTCCCAAAAAGGGCGAAGCGCTTAAAATCGAGTATTCTTCAAATTGCAGGTCGATATCGGCTAATAATTCGTTAAGATTGCGCCTACCTTCATCTTCCTGTAAAAAATCAATCGCAGCCGGATGGGTGATTAAATGGGCCATTCTCTCTGCTCCAATGGTAGCAGGTAAAACCACTTGATCGGCTCCAGCTAGTTTTAATTTTTTCTCGGTGCTGGGATATTCTCCCCTGGCGATGATGTATAGTTGCGGACTGAGTTCTCTTGCGGTTAAAGTGATGAAGACATTTAAGGCATCATCGGGCAACACCGTCGCTAAAACTCGCGCTTTGTCGATACCAGCTTTCTGGAGAATACTTTCATCGGTGGCGTTACCATTAAGAGTTATATAACCTTTTTCCTGAGCTAATCGGATGCGATCGGGGTTATTATCGACGATAATAAAGGATTGGGCTGTTTTTGCCAATTTAGTCGTTAGGATGCGTCCTATGCGCCCAAAACCGCAGATTATGACGTGATTTTCTAGGGATTCCATCTCTTTATTCATCCGGCGATCGCTAAAAGCTTTGTTAATTTCTCCCTCGGTGAGCATCTGAAAAAAACCTCCCACCACATAAACGGCCGAGGTGGTCCCACAGACGATAACTAACATGGTAAAAGCTCTCAGACTGGGAGTGTTAATCGGTTTAACTTCCCCGAAACCTACCCCAAATATGGTGATAATCACCATATAAACGGCATCGAGAAAACTCCAACCGTAGGCCATATAACCGATAGTTGCTCCGACTACCGTAGCGAGAAAAAAACTCGCACCGATGATGATCCTTTTCAGTGAACTTTGCATCGATTTCCGTGACCTGACAATCTAGCTATCAGCTTACAACTGTTTACTGTTTACTGATCACTGTTTACTGATCACTGTTTACTGTTTCACCGCGTTTTAATAAAGCTTGTCTTGCTTGTTTTTCATCTAACCAGTATTTCGGTAAAGCATACCGATGGGTGAAATGTAATATAGATATTTCTACATAATCCTCTCAGATTTGCCTGAGAAAATAACATTTCTCCCAGTTGCTTGGTTCCGATAAGGGAATTTACCGAGATGATCTTAAAATCAATGTTCGGCAGCAACTAAAGCAAGAAATAAAATTTGATCTAATGTCCGAGGGAGGGATGGGATTTTCTTCCCTCTTTTTTCTCCTCCTGTCTGCGAGTCTCCTCACCTAACGGAAGATTTTTTATTTTTGCAGGAGAGCTTTTTAACTGGCTGTTAACTTAGTCATAACTTGCATACTGTATAATCCCTATGTCAAGTGTCCGTAATAAAATTTAACCTAATCAAGGTCTGAGTATCAGTTTTGACTTTATTACTGAAAATATGAGTATTTCTCGCCGTAATTTCCTCACCTTTTTAACTGCCACTGCCGGTGTCTCTTTTTTCAGTCTGCAAGAGAAAAAATATTCCTCTCTGATCAGCAGTCCTGCGATCGCTACCAATAGTTTTGGCTTAAACTTTTCTCCAGTCAAACTGCCAATTCCCTTAAAAATTGACGGCATGAGCGATGAAAGCCAAAAAAGTGCCTATCAAACCTATAAAGTCCTAGATGATCTCGTTCTTCCGCAAGGATTCACCTACGATGTGCTGGCCCAGTGGGGGGATGCAGTGGGTGATTCCCGTTTCGGTTATAACAATGATTATCTATCTTTTATCGAAACCAGTGCGGGTCAAGGTTATCTAACCGTTAATTTTGAATATATCAGTGGTCGTACTTGGCTACAAACCTTTGAAGAAGTGATTGGTAAAACCCTACCCGTCAAGGAAGTACGGGAAAAAACGAACGAAAAGGGTGAAATTGCCGCCTATCGCCTGCAAGATGCCAGCTTAAAGGCAAAAATCGAGGAAATATCCCTAGAAGGCTTAATTGATCAGGGAATTGGCGTAATTTCCCTGGCTAAAGATCAAACGGGAAAATGGCAACGTACCTATAGTAAAGCCGATCGCCGCATTACCGGTATTTCTGGACTAAAGGACGGCCATTACCTGAAAGCGACCGGTCCTGCTGTAGCAATTTTTACCAAAACCGATAAACTTGGCTACGATGACGGATTAGGGGCAAAAATTATCGGAACATTTCAAAATTGCGCCGGGGGAACAACTCCCTGGGGAACCGTATTTAGTGCCGAGGAAAACTTTCAAGACCAAGTGACGGAGGTAGTGTTAAAAGATGGTTCCTCTTTGCATCCCGATACTACCCCCTTTATTCTCAATAGTGGGGAAGTGGATGGCCGGGGTAACGTCTTCGGGTTAGCGGGAAATAAATACGGTTGGATGGTGGAGGTGGATCCGGCCAATCCCGACGATTACGGCACAAAACACACTTGGTTAGGGCGTTTTCGCCATGAAGCGGTCGCTTTTCTCGCTCGGACGGGGCAACCCTTGGCGGTTTATTCAGGTTGCGATCGCAGAGGCGGTCATGTCTATAAATTCGTTTCCGAGGGCAAAATTAGCGATATTAAGCCGAAAAATAACTCAAAACTCCTAGAAAAAGGAATGCTCTACGGGGCCAAATTCAACCCCGATAAAACCGGTTATTGGATACCCTTAAATCCCGACACGGAGATAAATCCCGTCCTACCGAGTCAAATTGCCGCTAGTCGCGGGGATGGGGTAGTAGCTTTGCCGAATCCCGAAAGAACAGTCAATGAGACTAAATTACTGCTATTTAAGGACGATGAGGAGATTCTAGCCTACAAAGCTAAATATAAGACCCTCGCAGACCTGTATGAAGGTAATAGGACGGAAAAACAGGGGGCAATTCTCATCGATGCTCATTTTGCCGCTAACGCCGTTGGGGTCACTTGTACTGGTCGGCCGGAAGATACGGAAGTGGACGAGAATGGCACTTTATATATGACCTTTACCTCTGGTAGTCCCAGTGCAGCGGAGGGAGGAGCCGACAAGGAGATATTTAAGGGACCAAATGGCGAAATACCCTACGAATTTGGTTGGATTATCAGCTTAAGGGAAGATAACAACGATGCTGCTTCCTTAAGTTTTCGTTGGGATGTGGTCGCTTATGGAGGGGAACCGACAGAGAAAGGTGAGGGTTTTTCTAATCCCGATAACCTCGCTTTCGATAAACAGGGAAATCTCTGGATGGTTAGCGATATTTCCACGGGTGGGTTAAATCGAGAGATGAAAACGCGTTATCCCCAAGGGGTCCCGGTTAGTCAACGGGATTTATTGGGGATTTTTGGCAATAATAGTGCTTGGGTGTTTGCCAAGGATCAAGAGCATCCCTATCCTTTTGCTATCGCTCCCATGGATGCGGAATTAACGGGATTGTACTTTACTCCCGACCAAGAGACGTTATTTTTGGCAGTACAACATCCGGGAGAAGCGGGGGGAATTCGTCGGGATTTGGCCTTTGAAAACCGCAAATTTGCCCTGAAAACCACTAATGGGCAGGAATTTGAACAAATACGACAAGTACCCCTAGGATCGAATTGGCCCAGTGGTCAAGTTAATCAACCTCCCCGGCCAGCAGTGGTGGCGATTCGGCGAATTGAGTCAAAATCTGGTTAATACATTTGTTTTAAATGGTCGGGTTCCTTTGGGGATTTCTGAAAAACAAAAAAGGGGTTTTAGCCCCTTTTTCCAGATTAGTTAGTTATTTTTTCGGCGATAACATCATCATCATGTTACGACCTTCTTTTTTTGGCGCTTGCTGTACCTCAGCCACATCCTCTAAATCCTTGGCCATGCGTGCCAGTAATTCTTCCGCTAGGTTAGAGTGTTGAATTTCCCGACCTCGGAAGGTAATCGTCGCTTTTACCTTATCTCCCGCTTTTAAAAAACGTTGCGCTTGGTTGACTCGCACGTTGTAGTCATGCTCATCAATTTTATAGCGCATTTTAACTTCTTTTATATCGGCTGTATGCTGTTTTTTCTTGGCTTCGCGGGCCTTTTTCTCCTGTTCAAACTTGTACTTACCATAGTCCATAATCCGGCAAACGGGAGGACTTGCCGTTTCACTGACGAGGACGAGATCAAGTTCCTTTTCTTCGGCCACGCGCAAAGCTTCGGCAGGAGTAATAATGCCTAGCTGAGAGCCGTCGCTATCGATAACGCGGATTTCAGGAAAGCGGATTCTTTCGTTAATTTGGGGGAGATCGCGAGTAGTGCGTCTTTTATCTATCACAGGCGTTCTGGGTTATCTCTATTCTAGTTAGTTAATCGGGTGGAGTTTACAAAATGATTTACTTGTTATTCTACCTACTCGATCGAGTTTCTTGGCCAATTGTTAAGTTTTCTTGCAATGTTAATTTTTAGCCGCCGGTCATCAGCCGCCGGCCGTCAGCCAGATAAGCTGTTGTGCATAGGCCTTTTCAGACTAAGACCCTATACTCTCAGGAATCGATCGGTAAGGTGCGTTCCCCCTCGTTGCAGCAGGGAACGCACCCGACAAAATCTGCGGCATCGCACTACCTCTGTAAACCAATGTCTAGATTATAGTGGGACAGTATCAGGCGAAAGCTGAGAAGATTGTCCAGTATGGTTAAATGTCGCGCTGATGTTTTAATATTACCTATCGCCTAAAACTATGATTACTTATATTAAAATTCATGGCTTTAAATCCTTTCATAATTTTGAAATGGTATTCACGCCGCTTACTGTAGTTGCTGGGGTTAATGCTTCTGGTAAGAGTAATTTATTTGATGCTTTGCAATTGTTGACGCGGTTGGCAGAAGTGGATCTGAAGACGGCTTTTAGCGAGCAAAGAGGACATCCTAGCGAACTTTTTACCCAATATGATGAGGACGACTACGCCACGGAAATGGAATTTATAGTGGAAATGTTAGTCAATCGCAAGGTAAAAGATAATTGGGGTGGGGAAGTCGATCTTAAATATACAAGGTTGCGCTATCAATTAAAAATTAAACGAGAGTCTAATATAAGTGGATTTGAAAACTTGTATATTGTTGATGAATGTTTAGAAAATTTAAAGCACAATGAAGATAATTGGGTAAAAAATTATATTCCTAAGACAGTATTGGAAACTTGGCGACCAAAAGTAGTAACGGGTAGGAGAGCCATTCCTTATATTAAGACTGAAGATATTAATGGTATTGCTACCATTGTTGTACCTCAAGACGGTCAACAAGGGAATAAAAAAGTATTTCCCGCAAAAAACGCATCACAAACTGTTTTAAGCAGCATTAATACCATAGATTTTAAACATATATTAGCCGCCAAACAAGAAATGCTGAGTTGGAAGTTTATGCAGCTTAATCCCGAAGATCTGCGAGAACCTACTCGTCAAGATATGGGCATCAGAGATACAATAACAGCAAGCGGAAAGAATTTAGCCGCTGCTTTATTTCGCATCAAACAAGATGATGAATATACCCTCACAGCAATTTCCCGTGATCTCAATAATCTGCTACCGAATCTTACAGAAGTTAATGTTTATGATGACAAAGCAAATCGACAATTTATTATCAAGGTAAAAGGTGATGATGGTCGGGAGTTTTCTTCGAGAGTGCTTTCCGAAGGAACCCTACGTTTATTAACATTATGTGTCCTGCAATACGACCGACAACACACAGGATTACTATGTTTTGAAGAGCCAGAAAATGGCATCCATCCTTTTCTTATTCAAGCAATGGCAAGATTATTAAAAGAGCTAACTGTCGATTTTGAAGATACTGAAATGCCTTTACGCCAAGTAATAGTGAACACTCATTCTCCAGTTCTGGTGAGTCAATTAATTAATTGGCAAGATGATGAAAATGTCAGCATTTGGCTTTCTCAACTTACCACTATAATATCCACTATTGAAGGGAAGCGAATTAAGATGAAAAGCAGTAATTTTCACCCTGTTATCAAAGAGAATAAAAAGCAATTAACCTTATTTTTCTCCGAAAATGAGGCCAAGCTAACTCTCTCGGAAGTTGTCGAATATCTAAAAACTGCTGATGCTGAAAGTGCGATTAAAAATATTAAAAATCAACAAAACCAATTAACGTAAATCAATTAAGATGGCAAAAAAAATCAAACAAATAATTATTGCCTTAGCTACAGAAGGCAGTTCCGATCATAGATTTTTACCGAATATTATTCAGCGCACTTTCGAGAGAGTTGCTTTTGACGATGAACAAGAAATAGAAATTTTTGAACCAATTTGTCTTCCACAAATCTCTGGCGAAAATATCCGAGAAAAAGCTAAAAAATACGCAATTCAAGCGGTGGAGAAGGGAGCAATGGTTTTGTGCTTCCATGCAGACGCAGATGATAAAACAGATGAAAACGCATTTAAGGAAAGAATTGATCCGGCTTTTAATGCTATTAAATCAGACGAGGGAGACTTATGCAAAAATTTAGTTGCTATCGTTCCAATACAAATGACTGAAGCTTGGATATTAGCAGACAAAGAATTACTAAAAAAAGAATTGTGTACAAATAAAAGTGATAGTGAGTTGGCAATCGATAAAGATCCCGAATCTTTTAGCAATCCGAAAGAAACGATTAAAAATGCCATCAATAAAGCCAGAGAAGGTATGACTAAACGGTATCGAAATAAACTAAAAATTGACGATTTATATTCACCGCTTGGTACAAAAATCGAATTGTCGAAATTAGAATCCTTGTCTTCCTACAAAAAATTTGAAAAGGCAGTACGAGATATTTTTCCACAATTAACGAAAGTCAACAATATAGAGGATAATCCTGATCAAACGTGAATAGGACCTTGCTAATAGCATTTTTCGGCTCTTCGGGACTTGGTATGGTTCGATAGGGGGGCATAAATCGACTAAATCCTTATCTGGTAAGGGATTTAATTGATTAGTTCACTCTAGATCGCAAACAATTGACAAAAATTG
>NZ_JADBVE010000045.1:0-13095 GCF_020245285.1 Microcystis sp. M31BS1 | reverse complement strand
TAAGAAGATGTAATTCTGCGATCGCCCTTTTAATTAATAATGAATAGTTGATAATTATCCATTGTCAGGAGTCATTTGGGAAACCATTATAGAAATAAAAAACATTAAACAAAAAGCCAGAAATTTAATCGATAAATTGCCGGATAATTCTACATGGGATGATTTGATGTATGAGATTTATATGAGACAGGCAATTGAAGCCGGGTTAGCCGATAGTGAGGCGGAAAAGGTTATTTCTGTGGCAGAAGTACGCACTAAGTTCAAGCTAGAGCCATGAAAGTTTTCTGGACAGAAACCGCCGTTAATCATTGATCATCCATCTACAAATACATATCACAAAACTCCCCTCAATATGCTCAAAGACTGGTGGAAAGATTGACTAGACGCTCAGAACAGATTGCTAATTTTCCCTTTTCGGGTCGTCTTGTTCCGGAGTTTGAAACTGAGCAGATCCGAGAAGTATTGAGTTCCAGGGCATTGATCGGCTTAACTATACCAAGGGCATCTAACGGTGATGAGTGATCGGCACAAAGATGGCAGCTCGAAGACACTACAATTGACAAACCTGTAAATCCATGTTACAATTAATAATTGATAGATAAAACTATCATTAGCATGATTGTTCTTAATTAACCATAATACTTTTATTCTCATCAGCCTCGACTTGAGTGTGATGGGAATCTTGAGTAAATTGACTAAATTTCAAGGAGCAACTAAATGCCTGAGAGTTTACAAGGTGAGAAATGTGACGATACTGCAACTAAGGCTAATCAATTTTTAAATACTAGAAACGACCTTATAAGTTATCAAACAAAAAGATTAGACAATCTTTCTGATTTTGAACAACTTGAGCAAGCCTTAATGAATTTTACAAGCAATAAGAAAGATACGGTAAAATATATTCTAAAAAAAGTTTGTGAAGAAGCTAAGTGTCAAGTTGCAGCGATTTTTTTAATCTCTAAGGATGATGTACTAGAGCGTTTTGCCATTCAAGGCAAAGACGTTAATGGTGAGCCAATAGATGATACATGGCTACAAGAAGAGAGGTATGCGAAAGGGGAGAGTTTCACTGGCAGCGCTGCCAATCCATCTGATGGATCATATGGGAAGGTTACTGGAGAGCTTTTCCAGTATGAAAATTTGAAGTATAGACAGGAATATTCTGATAAGCTAGGCAAATTAATCTCTGCCATTGCCTTACCTTTGAATGGACGAAACAAAACCTATGGAGTATTGAGAATTATAAACAAAGTTGATGATCAGGGCAATATTGACGATCTGGCAAGCTTTGATCCCTGTACAGTAGCTTTCTTAGCAGGAGTCGCCTCTGCTAAACTATCTAATATTCACAGGGATTCTGAGATTAATATACTCAATTACTTGACATACCTTGCAGATATTATCCCAGTTGATTCCTTTGACAAGTATCAAGAAAGGATGTATGACGAAATTTTCAAATACTTAGTCGGCAACGAGACTCCATATAAAGTTGCCATTCTTTACAGAAAAAAATTGTCTTCTGAAGTAATGGAAGTTTTACGATTTTCTGAAGTATCTGGAGTAAGTAATTCATGTCGAGTTTATCTTGAAGAGGTTGGAAAGGAGTTTGCAGAAAAAATCTCTTCAAATACTTGTCAATTTATTGAAGGAGTACATGAGGAGAAAAACAATAATCGGTTTATTCAAACTGATTTAAAACATTTTGAAGATTCAAAACTTGAAGCCTTTGGCGTTTTCCCACTTTTCTTTGAGGGAAAATTCATCGGAGCTATTGCTCTATTTTTTGGATATAAGTTCAAGCTATTCGATAATAATCTTAGCTTTTTACAAAGTTTTTCTTCTTTACTTGCCATATTAGTTAACAAACAAACTCGGGCAGAGAGACTAAGGGAGTTTGAAAGTCTTGCTGAAGATTGGATTAATGAAACAAGTCATTTATCCTCAACCCATGAGGCGATTATACATCCTAACTATCAGAGAATTATTGGAATGGGGCAAGATGTTATACCATTTTTGCTCAAAAATCTTAAAGAGCCAAAAAGCCTTCCTAGCCGTTGGTTTTGGGCATTAAAAGCTATTTCTGGTGAAGATCCGGTTCCTAAAGACAGCCGGGGTAAGTCTAAGGAGATGATCGATGCTTGGTTGCACTGGGGTATCCGAAAGGGATATATTAAAGGGGATATATTAATGAACACTAAATCATCTATTTAAAAAGTATGTGTATTGTAATCATTAACGGTGATAGTCATATAACCAGTCCGAAAACTCCTTATTACAATTCCTTTGCTTGGGCAGTAAATGATCAAGAGCGTTGGTGGTTTCCCGATGGATTGGAGACTGAATATTGGCCAGCTAGAATACCAAGGGAGAACACTCTAAGTGCCTTCATAGATGCCTATAGGACCGAGCATTTTGAAGTTTGCCCAATTGGTGATCCTAATTTAGAGTTTAGTCCTAACGGTTTTTTTGTTGAAAAAATCGCTATTTATACTATTAATGGTAGTCCCTCTCACGCCTGTCGGCAATTAAACACTGGAAGATGGACGAGTAAAATAGGAGTTCGTGAAGATGTACAACATGAATTAGTGGAAAATTTTATTGTAGAAATTGAAGGGATACGTCAGAGTCTTGGAAACCTCAGCATTATTATGAGGAGAAGACATGATTAATAGTAGGCTAGAGTCTAGCTCTGCTTTCAGATAAGATATTTATCTTAAGTTTGCTCGTGGAAGTTCTGCAATTGTAAAGATATGCTATAATTGGAATGAGTCAAAGTACCAAAGTTAAGCGTTTAGAGGAAGTAGCGAATTGCCATCAAAAGCTAAATATTATGTTCGGCAAGTCTTTCAGCAAAATTAAGTCTCTGACTATGTACACCAAAATAGCTAAGTTATAATTTATGGAAAATAATCAACTTATAGAAAGAAGGTTTGACGGCAAGATAGGTGATGATTATAGTCTCTGGCAATCTGCTCGTCCTCATCTTAAAAAGTTAAGACAAGAGTTAGTCAAACTACTAATTAACTATCAAAACTCTTGCCCAAAGGAATCGCTGATCCTAGAAATTGGGTGTGGCGATGGAGAATTAACTGAGATGATCCTATCTGAAGCAAAAAATATTAAGATAATCGCTATCGATAACGAACCTTCGATGATTCAAAAAATCCGCTCAAGGCTTTCACATTACCTATCTCAAGAGACTCTTGTTGTTATTCAGGATGATGTTTTAAACTTTTTGCAAAGTTATCCTTTGAATAACTTTAATTTTATTGTTTCTGGATTCACTTTTCACAATATGTTGGCACTCTATCGTTTTCAAGTATTTCAACTATTATATAGTCGGCTTCTCATTGGAGGTAAGTTATTAGACGCTGATAAAATCGCGCAAAGAGGTGAACAGCATAACCGTGATATAAAGTGGCAATATGATAAATTCTTTGAAGTCCTTGTATCTGCTGAAAGGTTCGATCTCCTGAAAGAGGTTATGTTGCACTATACTACGGATGAACAACCTAATAGAATACGCTATGAAGATGAAACAATCTCTGAACTTTCAGAAATTGGATTTCAAGAAGTTACCTTATACTTACGTCAATATATGGATGCACTGATTATAGCCTCTAAATAGAATTTTACCCGATTGTTAGCACCTAAGTTAAATATTTTGGGATTCAAGTCTTGAAGCTAACGTAGAAATTCTCCTCGCTCCATAAACAATTCCCCCACCCCCACCTTGGTAAAAGTGATGGTATATAAGAATTGGAAATGTAAAGTCGCTCAAGTCTGCTGTGGCAGGATATTCTATATTTTCAAGCTCCAACCATATACCTCCTTGTCGCCAACCTATGCAATCGCCAAAACTACCCCATACTTCCCGATTATATTCTTCTGTCCCCCCAAGGTCACGGTAAATTTTCGCCTGTCTCTTAATACCAAATTTCCCTTCGCTGTATTTCACCCAGAGACGGTCAATTTCATTGATTACATCTAGGGATACCTGACTAAAAAGGTCGTAGAAGTCATTATAATTTTCTATGATCATCCACTGGTACATAATGAAAGCGGTTTCGTAGTCGGCTTTTTTCCAATCCTGTTGCTCTAGGTACTCCTCTAACTTTTGATAGATTTGCCCTGTATTTGCTTTGAGATATTGCCTGTGTTTTCTCAGTTCCTTTTCGTAGGCGTGATCAGCTTCTTCGTTTCTTTGTACCGAGATCATCTTATCGAATTGTTCCCTAAATCTTTCAGGGTTTTCCTTCTCTGCAAAAGCTAGACGGAAAATCTCGCGCCATCTTTCCTCGTTTTCGTTCTCTTTATTCCCCCAAAGCTCGGTTAAAGCCTTGGATGCTGTTCCTGATAAATCAGAAAGCTTACTTGCATCTTTGGGAAGCTCGATATGGGGGTTAATATGTTTGATGTGAGAGGCGCGATAGAGGGTTTCTCTGTCCTCATTGCGGATTACCTCGATCAAGCCTTTATCCTGTGCTTGTTGTAATTTTTTCTGATAGTTGGGAACAGATTGACAAACCGCTTCTAAAGCAGCCAAAGGGACAGGAATTTCATAGATTAGGCAATTACTGACCACTTTTTCAAGAGCTTCATCCGTCAATAGTTGCGGTTTTTCCTCTAACCGCCAGACTATCTTATCGCGCCAAGTAACATCAGATTCATTCTCAAATGACCGCAACTTAGCATCTATATCCCCTGAACTTAAAACCTCATTATTGAGCCATTCCAACAGACGGGGGTTGCCATCGGCTAAACTAAAAGCTCTTTCTATATAGCTTTTATCAATCTTACCTGAACTAAAATGCTCTAACCGCCGCAGTTTCTTTTCTAAATCTGACTCTTTGTATTTGAGAGAAGGCAAAGAGTTCAGATGATAAAATTCCTCTAATAGACGGGAATTGAAGGTATAGCGCGAGGTAATAATCAGGCGATGATAGTACTTGGTTTCCTGTATCGCCTCAACGAGAGCTTTTAATAGGGGGGCTACCTCTGCTTTAAGGATATAGTCATCGCTGGATGAAGGGCATTCCAAGTTCCACTCGAAATCATCGAGGATGAGCAAAAAAGGCTGGTTTAACTGACCAAAAACATCCCTTAAGCGATAGTCTAACTCCTCGTTAGAATCTCGAAGGATTTGACGTTGTGAACGATCTAATTTTTTAGCTAGGGTATTAACCAAGCTAGTTTGATCAATTTGTCGCCACCAGACAAGCTTAGTATAGTCTGGAAGGCGATCGCACAGACGAGCAGCGAGGGTACTTTTCCCGTTACCACCAAAACCTTGCAGGAAAACCCCGGCCTTATGAATTGCTTTAGAATTATCAAAGGGTTTTTTCAGCACTTGCAAGCAATCCTGAAGATCACGGCGGCGACCGATAAAAGTTTCCCGTGTGGCTACCCGCAAATATTTCGTTTCTGGGTCCACAAATTGGTCAACAACGGATACGGGAGGTAAAGGTTTTTTCTGTCCTCTCCTTACCAAAGCTTCTGGGATACTTCCCCTCACATAGAGGCGTAAACAATGCCAATCCCTCGCCTGATTTTCCAATAACTTCTGATAGGCAAAAGCTAACGACTCGCTTAAAGTAAAGCCTTGGGAAAGCTTTTCATAGAGGATGGCCGCCGTGTCAGCAGCTTCGTTATCCCTGACGGGTTGACCCCACCCCAAAACAGCTTTAGCCCCATTTTCTAATAACTTCTCGGCCATCGAAAGGATCTCATCACCATCGGAGTAGCCTGTCCGACACCCTGATAAAAACAACAGCTTGGGTAAATTAAACTGTAATTCTCTGGCAATATCTTCGGCGCTGGTATCTTGCCTATCTCCGTATTCCGTCTCGGTAATAAAATAGGGTTTCCGCTCCTTGATGGTAGCGTGTCCGCTCAAGTGGATAACATCGAAATATCCTCTATCTTTACTGGCTATCAATTCGCCTAATTCTTGAATACATCCGCTCTCTTCAACGGTTAAAGATAGGGGTTTTCCTCTAGTTGCTTTGAGGATCTTCCCTTCTTCTGCCTCAAAATCTAGTATAGGCTTTACACCCTTAGCAGAGCTTGCCATGAAAACCACATTTAAGGCTCGATCCTGCGGGTTGTTGTCCACAGTTAACAGCCTTTCATTACCGGTTTTCATCCACCGCAGGGGAACAATAGCGGGATACTTAGACACCAGAAAACCCTGACAATCGTGTAATAATTCCCAGGGTAGATGAGCTAATCCTTGGCTGGTGCTGATAGCCAGAACTATTTTCTCTCCCCGGTGGCTATCTAATTCGCTCTGGAGGATGCGCTCCGTACCATCTAACCATCGGTATAAACCTTGTCCTGTTCTGGCGTGGTCTTTCGGTAAACGGGTATAGTAATCGGTGTCGGCCTTTTTACTTAGGTTGTCTATTTCACTCAAGCATCTTGTGTAGGTACGAGTCTGGTTGGGGTTATCCCAGAAAAATCGGAACTCAACCCTATTGCTACCCCTCTCCTGAAGATCAATATGCAGTATCTTCATGATTTTTCTTGTTCCAAGAGTTTTTGTAGTTGCTCTAGGGTAGCATCTTTGAGCATCAGGCGATCGCCGTTTTTGCTCACAATTAACACTCGTTCGATCTTCGGGGTTTCAGGAGAGTCAATTTTTTGCTTTAATTGGTAAAATTTCTCAGCGATGGCGATTGTTCCGCTAATAATGCCGATGATGGTGGCGATGGTAGCAAGGGTTCCCTCTTTCTGCACTTCGGAGATAACTTCGTAGCTGCCTTGCACCCCTTCCATCTCTAGGATGTCCTGAGCAACTTTGATAGCATCGCAGCCTTCAATTTCTATCCGCATCAGTTTTGTTCCTCCCGTAAGTACCCAAGCAAAATGATACTAAATCCGTTTATTAAAAACTGATTATCTATTCCACCTTTTGCCTGTCCTGATATGTAGCCTATACTCAACGGATTTAGTATGACTAGCTTAGTTGGGGAAAAAATCTCAATTACTATCAATGGTTGACCTAAGAAAATATTTCAGTCTCTCCGTCGGGAAATAACCTATTAGAGACTGAAAAATCTTAGTCATTCCATTCCCCTTTGGGTGGTACGGGGGGATTGCGTCGAAGATGACGGGTTAAGTCCTCATCCGGTTGTTTCTCTCCTCTTAGCCACTGTTTAATCGCTGTTTCGATAATGCGACTAGGATCGTTAGTCAGGTGTTTAATCTGGTCTAAAACTTCCGAGTCAAGGTGAATAGCGATTTCAACTTTCTCCGCCGTGCGCTGAGTCGGTGTAGCATTGTCGTTCATAAGCTCTATTAATGATTGCTATCTATCATTCTACCCGTCAGTCGAGGATTCTTATCCAAGAGTTTATCTATGGTAATCCGATTTGGACAAATCATAGAGCTTTCCCTTAGCCATTGCCCTTTCCCTGATTTTGTCCCCATACTCAAACTGACCATAGTTTCCTGTGGATACCGAGAGGGGAAGCCAAGGCCGAAACCCTAACTATACTTGCAGTTTAGCTTTTTTTACCTTTTACTTTTCACTTTTGCTCCAGCCTTAGAGACTTTACCTCTACAATGAATTAAGGAATCTAAAATTTTATAAACCCCTGACTTTTGCCAGCAGTGAACCACGATGACTGACGTTCCCGTTTCTCGCATTCGCAATTTTTCCATCATCGCTCATATCGATCATGGTAAATCAACTCTCGCCGATCGCCTCCTGCAAATTACAGGAACCGTAGCCCAACGGGAGATGAAAGAACAATTTCTCGATAATATGGACTTGGAACGGGAACGAGGTATCACCATCAAGTTACAAGCGGCACGCATGGATTATACCGCTAAGGATGGTCAAAAATACGTTCTCAATCTGATTGATACCCCCGGCCATGTGGATTTTTCCTACGAGGTTTCTCGGTCTCTAGCGGCGTGCGAGGGAGCTTTATTAGTTGTGGATGCGTCCCAAGGCGTAGAAGCGCAAACTTTAGCCAATGTTTACCTAGCACTGGAAAATAACCTCGAAATTATCCCAGTTTTAAATAAAATCGACCTACCCAGTGCCGAACCGGAACGAGTCGCAGCGGAAATCGAGGAAGTGGTGGGTTTAGACTGTAGTGAGGCGATTCGGGCCTCGGCTAAGGCTGGGATCGGTATTAATGATATTCTAGAGTCGATCGTCCAATTGGTTCCCCCTCCCCAAGATACCCTCGCAGAACCCTTCCGAGCTTTAATTTTTGATAGTTATTACGACGCTTATCGAGGGGTAATTGTCTATTTCCGCGTCATGGATGGTCGGGTGAAAAAGGGCGATAAAATTCGTTTTATGGCTTCTGGTAAAGAATTTGTGATCGATGAATTGGGAATTTTATCACCGCAACAGGTACAGGTAAATGAACTTCACGCGGGAGAAGTGGGTTATCTGGCAGCCGCGATTAAAACTGTTGCTGATGCCCGGGTGGGTGATACGATTACTCTAACCACTAAACCGGCAAAAGAGCCTTTACCCGGTTATACAGAAGCAAAACCGATGGTTTTCTGCGGATTATTCCCCACCGATGCTGATCAGTATGCCGATCTCAAAGATGCGCTGGAAAAGTTAAAATTAAACGATGCAGCCCTATCCTACGAACCGGAAACTTCTAGCGCCATGGGTTTTGGTTTCCGTTGCGGTTTCTTGGGACTGCTACACATGGAAATCGTCCAGGAAAGACTAGAAAGGGAATATAACTTAGATTTAATTACCACTGCTCCCTCGGTAGTTTATCGGGTTACTACCACCGATGGGGAAATTGTCGAAGTGGATAATCCCAGTTTGTTACCTTCCCCACAAAAACGGGAAAAAATTGAGGAACCTTATATCCAAGTGGAAATGATTACTCCGGAAACCTATGTAGGTGCTTTGATGGAATTATGTCAAAGTCGTCGGGGAGTTTTCAAGGATATGCGTTATTTTACTAAAACTCGCACCGCTTTGATTTATGAGTTACCTTTAGCGGAAGTGGTGACGGACTTTTTCGATCAATTAAAATCTCGATCGCGCGGTTATGCTAGTATGGAATATCAATTAATTGGCTATCGGGAAAATGAGCTAGTTAAATTAGATATTATGGTCAATGGTGATCCCGTTGATGCTTTAGCGATGATCGTTCACCGGGATAAAGCTTATTATGTTGGTCGCGCTTTAACCGAAAAGTTAAAAGAATTGATTCCCCGGCATCAATTTAAGGTTCCCATTCAAGCAGCTATTGGTTCTAAAATCATCGCTAGTGAACATATTCCCGCTTTAAGAAAGGATGTCTTAGCTAAGTGTTATGGTGGTGATATTAGCCGCAAGAAAAAGCTGTTAGACAAGCAAGCAAAAGGGAAGAAACGGATGAAAGCGATCGGAACTGTTGATGTCCCCCAGGAAGCATTTATGGCAGTCCTAAAACTCGATCCTCAGTAAAGTCTAGGGGTGAGAATTAACTCACCCTTTTTAGTTTTGGCAGAGGGAAAGAAATTATTATGAAACTTTTGAGATTATCCTATCAAGATTTATCCTCTGGATTAAGTATAGATTCTTGCGAGTTTTTTCCAGATTTGAATTTATTAGTTGGTATCTCAGGTGCAGGAAAAACCTCGATTTTAAAGGCTATTAGGAATTTAAAAAGAATCACTAACGGTGAGTCTATAAATGGGGTGAAATGGGATGTAGAATTTTTAACCAATGATCATGTTCGTTATCATTGGTTGGGTGAATTTGAGGTTAGAAAAGCTCGTTCTCTCATCAAGATTGAAGAAGATGAAGTCAATAGTAATGACGATGAAAATAAGGTTAGTATAATTAGTGAAACTCTTTTAAAAGATCAAGAGGTTTTGATCGAAAGAAACCAAGAGGTAATTGAGTTTAAACATTCAAAGACACCAAAACTACCATCTTATTTAAGCTGTATAGAGCTTTTCAATCAAGAAGAAGATGTTTTCCCTGTTCGACAGGAATTTAACAAAATGGTTTTCAATCCACTTAAGTTTAATATCTCATCTTCAACATTGGATAAAATCCTTAGAGACTACGAATATACCTCTCTCTCTGAATTACAATCGAGTCAACTTCCTATTTCCGACAAACTACTGATCACTTATAAAAAATATCCCGATACGTTCGAGATAATAAAGAGAAAGTTTTTAGATATTTTCCCTCAAGTTGAAGATTTAAAAATAGAATTTTTAGAACCATTCAAACTAGGTGATATTGGTATGCTTGTTTCATTAACTCCAATTTTTTTACTTGAAGACTTACCTCGCATACAAATAAAAGAAAAAAACTCTCATGTCTGGATTGTAGAACCAAATATCTCCTCTGGAATGATAAAAAGCCTGATGTTCTTAGCAACGATCGAATTATCTCCTGATGGCAGCGTTATATTAATCGATGAATTTGAAAATAGTTTGGGGGTTAACTGTTTGGACACTTTAACAGAAGATTTATTAGTTAATTATCGAGATTTACAGTTTATTATTACCAGTCATCATCCCTATATAATTAATAATATCAGTCCTGCCTATTGGAAAATAGTCACTCGTAAAGGAGGAGTAATTAAGGTAAACAATGCGGCTGATTTTCATATTTCTAAAACTCGACAAAAAGCCTTTATTGATCTTATCAATGTCTTAGAAGAATTTCCCCAAGGAATTAGTTAATCGATGAATATTTATTTTTTATTTGAAGGAAGAAGTACCGAAAAAAAGCTTTATACTGCAGCGTATCGATAAAACTGAACACTTAAAAACCTTTCAGAAATTTATTAATTTTTGTGATAATATTCGCCAAAATTTCCGATAAATTGATCTGTGGTGCTTCTGACGACGATGAAATATAAGCTGATTTGGCATCATCTCCTGACTAATAGCTGATCGAGAATACAAGACTATGACAAGGCTTTTGTCCTAGAAATTTCTAGTTCGGCAGATTTTTGTAGTATTGTAGTATAATGGTAACTCCAGAAAAACAATCCTAAAAGTGCCGTCAGTCTCTTCAGTTAGCAGTTACCAGATAGAAGTTAAAAATTGGCAATTTACTTGATGTTATGGCTTCCTTACGGGATATTCTCAGTTACTATCGCAATTATCAAAAAGCCGCCTTTTTGAGCATTGCTGCATCGAGTGTCTTTGAAATTATCGATCTGATGGTTCCCTACGCTGTCGGACAGATTCTTAATGTTCTTTCTGATCAACCTTTAGATGGATTCGTGCAGTCTTTAGTTGATCGCACCATGATTTTAACTCCCTTTGCCTCAGAAAAGTGGGTTAGTTTGGCGGTATTATTAGGCTTAATTTTCCTAACCACGGTAATTAAAGCACCAATTCAGCCTTGGGTGGGTGTCTGGTTTCACTGGGAAATATCCTTAAGAGCGCGACGAGATCATCTCAGAAAAATTATTGCCAAAATTCTCACCTTACCCCTATCTTTTTACGATGAAAATAATCCAGGACGCATCGCTAACCGGATCGCCAAAGGCATAGAAAATCATACTTGGACTTATCCCGAAGTGGCGGGAATGATGATCCCAAAATTGTTTAGAGTTTTCGGTATTTTTATTGTTATATGGATAATTCAATGGCAAATCGCCCTTGCTTTTCTTATTTCTTTTGTATTAATTGTAGCTTTTATTTTGAGAGATTTAAAAGATTTAATGCAAAAAGAAAGAATTCTTGATCAGCACATCGAAAATACCCAAAGTCGCAATTCTGAGATTATTACTAATATCAAGACCGTCAAAGCTTTTGCCACAGAAGGACAGGAATTATATCGTCAAAAACAGCGTTTAGAGAGAGAATTTACCTACGTTATCCATCGCATTCATAAGGGTTATGTGGACTTAATAACTTGGGAAAAAACCCTCGTCCAGGCTAGTTTATTTGGAGTATTTTTCTTTACTCTCCTAGCTACCGTTCAACAGAAAATCTCGATCGGGCATTTTATCACCACCTATACCCTCGCTAGTATGGCCTATGCGGAATTAGATCCCCTATCCCAAATGGCAGAAACTTTCGCCCGTCGCTATGCTTCTATGGCACGTCTAAACAAATTTATTAACTTGCCTAGTGGAACTGATGCTGGTAGTCTTTTAGCCGATCATGCTCAACATAATCCCTATCATTTTACCGGGAAAGTAGAATTAAGTAATCTTAGCTTTGGCTATAGTCCAGAAAGAACGATTATTAAGGATATTAATCTGCTGATTGAACCCTATCAAACCGTGGCATTAGTCGGAAGATCTGGTTCAGGAAAATCCACTTTAGTTAAGTTACTTTTCCGCTATTTTGAACCGAATCAAGGGCAAATTATGATAGATGGCGAGGATATTAGTCGCTTAGATGTCACTTGGTATCGGCGCCGGTTAGCGATTGTCCATCAAGAAGTAGATGTTTTTAATGGTACGGTGTTAGAAAATCTCACCTATGGTAATCCTAATATTAGCTTCGAGAAGGTAGCAGAAGCCTGTAAAATCGCCCGTGTCGATGAATTTATCCACGAATTACCTAATGGTTATTCCACTATTGTAGGGGAAAGGGGCGTGCGTCTTTCGGGGGGACAAAGACAGCGTTTAGGAATTGCTAGAGCTTTAATTGTTGATCCAGATGTGTTAGTTTTTGATGAGGCCACTTCTAGCTTAGATTATGAGTCAGAAAGAGCCATTCAACTAGCCATGAAATCCATTTTAGGCACTCGCACCACGATTATTATCGCCCACCGTCTCAGTACCGTTCGAGAAGCTGATCAAATTGTCGTCTTGGATAATGGTCGCATTGTCGAGATCGGTAGCCATGATCAATTATTAAATCAGCAGGGAATCTATCAACGTCTCCACTCTTTGCAAGAAAGTGGCGAACTGGTTTAGTTTTAAGATAGTCCTCGATAGCGGACTGAGAAAATATGATCTAATGGGAGTTGATCACCATGTCTAACGAAACCGTTAAGTGGGTGGGTGGAATTAAATATAAAATGAACGTAGGTTGGGTTGAAGCATGAAACCCAACGCCCGCATGGGTTACGCTACCGCTAACCCATCCTACAAATAATTGTGCCTACCTACTTACCTATTCCCTAGAAGCTGTTTTGAC
>NZ_JADBVE010000044.1:0-10180 GCF_020245285.1 Microcystis sp. M31BS1 | reverse complement strand
AAGGTTTTTAGATTTATTCAGCCAGCCCTAAGTATCTAAGCACAATTAATTACACATCTAAGCCACTACTCCGTCAGACTTCTGCTGTGATCAGTAAACAGTGAACTGAAAACTCAAATCCGATCCCTAATAGCTGTATCCCGTCTCCCGTCTCAGAGTCTCCTGTATCCCGTCTCGGAGTCTCCTGTATCCCGTCTCGGAGTCTCCTGTCTCCGAGTCTCCTGTCTCGGAGTCTCGACTAGGAAATTAATTTTGCACGACTACTTAGCTTAAACAGTGAACAGAAAACTCAAATCTGAATCACTGATCAAGGAGAACTTCCCACCTCACCCTTGAGATAACTGCCCTAACTTTCCCGTCTGAGTTTTAGAAAAATTTAACTTTATTCAATCTATGAACATCTGTTCAGATGTTATACTAAAGTCAGTAAAGAAGTTCAGAGGTAGTAACCATGATCGCTGTCACCATGATGAAATGTGCTTGTGAATCCTGTAAGTGTGTAGTATCGATCGCCGATGCCATCAAAGAAAACGATCAATACTATCAATACTACTGTTGCCAAGCTTGTGCCAATGGTCACGTTAAAGGGAAAGGCTGTGGACACAATGACTGTCGTTGCGGTTAAATTTAGTTATTGGGGAGAAGGGGACAAGTATCGGGATTGAAGATTCGATCGATACCTCCCTTTCTCAACTTTCCCTTAATAACCGATCAGGAAAAAATATGGCCCTAGAGAAAATAGCACCGGTTTGTGGGGAATCCCATCACCAAGAGGCGAAATTCCAGCACTTGCAGGGATTAGAAATCGAAAAAGCCCAAAAAATGGCCGAATTTTTCAGCCTTTTGGGGGATGCCAACCGCCTAAGAATTCTGTCGCTTTTAGCCAAACAAGAATTATGTGTTTGTGACTTAGCCGACGACTTAGGGATGAGTGAATCGGCCGTATCCCACCAGTTAAGAACCCTAAGAGCCTTAAGATTAGTTAAATACCAAAAACAGGGACGGAGAGTCTTTTATCGTCTTGCCGATCATCATGTCCTTGACCTTTATTACGCGGTCTCGGAACATTTAGAAGAGCCAGCGGACGAGGACTAAAACAGTCCCAAAGCGGGTAAAACAAACTGTAAGAGCAGAGAACCAATCCCCTGCACCATTTGGTCTAATTGAGCGTTGCCACCACCTTGTTCTCGCGGTTTTAGGGCGATTTCCATGCCTTTAATAAAATTCTCTGCTGCTTCGTAACCGGGGGTGTTACCTTGCTGTTCAAAGAGAGTCGAAGCCATTTGAGCGTCCTGGGCCGCTAGAGCATTTTGTCCCAGACGATAGTGAGCCATGGCCCGGGCCAGATAAGCTGGAGCATATTCCGAGTTAATTGTCAAGGCCTTATTAAAATTTTCTATAGCGGCGCTGGTGCGTCCCTGTTTTCCTTCCACCATCCCTAGACCGTAGAATAGTTCGGGAGTACCGGCACTACTGGGAATTCCCACCGCACCCTGCACGTATGCAGTGTCTAGTTTGGTGTTTTCGAGGTTAGCATTATTGAGATAAGCGCCTCTTAAATCCGCACCCGTCAAGATTGCCCCGCTTAAGTTCGCTCCAGTGAGATTAGCACCAAAGAAAGAAGCACCGGTTAAATTGGCACCACTCAGATCCGCCCCACTTAAATTAGCTTGACTAAGATTAGCACCGACGAGATTGGCCCCATTTAATTTTGCCCCGGTTAGATTCGATTGCACCAACCCCGAACCGCTCAGATCGCATTGGGGACATTTTCGGGTGGATAATAATTGCTGTAGGTGGTTTAAATCTTCCCCATAACCAACTAGGGACAAGTTAAGGGGAAGACTGAGGACGAGGGTTAGGGCGATCGATTTGTACATAGTTTAAAAATAACTCTATTGATTATCATTGATAATAACCATGCGGTCGGGGCTAATCGCTGAACTAGATTTTGCTTGAGAAATCAGCCCTTGTCCACTAAAATAGGAGATTAGAGGCTCTTAAGGTCAGAAGAAGCGACAAAATCGAGATTTGTTACCTTTTCAACAGCAGGTTTTTTAGAGGAATTTCCCTATTTTATAATGACTACTCTACACGGTAATTGGCTGATTGGTTCGCAGGATAGTGTTTTTTTTCTTTGGGGTGAACAGTGGCAAGGGAAGGAATTAAGTGAAACCCAAGAAAATCATCCTTTTTGTCTAGAATCTGGGGCATTAGCCCAATTTATCGAGAAATTTTCCCCTCAGCTTAACCAGTATTCTCCAGAATCAATCAAGCTCAGTTTGCCTAGTTATTCTCCCCCTAGGAAAAAATATTCTTTACCGCTGCTGTCGGGGCAAATTCTCGAACCCACACCTAAATCCTTGTCTTGGCAACCATGGCAAGTATCGGGATTAACTTTTTCTGCGGGGATGATAGTACAGTTATGGGAAAAATTACCCCTAGCTAAGGCCGAATTTATCGGTAATGATCTACGATTTTGGCTGTATTTGCACCGTTGGAGTTTAGATTTATTAGCAAGGGGAAAGTTTTTAGCAGGAATAAATCAGGGTCAAAGTTGCTGGTATCCCCTGCTAGATAGTACCATCGATCGCACTCGTTTAGCTAAGTTTATCCAAACCATCCCCCCGGTTTGTCTTGTCTATCAAGAAAATAGCGAACCACAAACAATCATTCTCGATTGCTTAAAAAATATTGTCGATGCTCGTTTACGACAAAAAATAGATAGTACTGTTAATATTTCGCCGTCATTGATGGTGAAACCCTGGCTACAATCTTTAAGCGGTGATCATCATGACATTGCCTTAGAAGCCAAGAATTTACAGCGTCTAGAAAATGCTTATAATAACTGGGTGTTTCCTATCCAAGAAAGTTTAGTTAATGGCAATAATCGCCAATTAATCGAGAATCAATACCGTGTTTGTTTATGTTTACAACCTCCCAGTCTAGGAACAGCGTGGAAACTTACCTATTATTTACAAGCGTTAGATGATCCCGAATTTCTCATTAGTGCCAAGTTGATTTGGTTAGAGGGGAAAGAAAGTTATCATAGTTATCAAAGAGTTGTCAATAATCCCCAGGAAATTCTCTTAAAAGGATTGGGATTAGCATCGCGATTGTACGAACCGATTAGAATTAGTTTAGAGCAGAGACACCCGGAGGAATGTTCTCTTGATTCGATCGAAGTTTATCAGTTTATTCGCTCGATCGCTTGGCAATTGCAAGATCAGGGATTAGGGGTAATTTTGCCAACGGGTTTAACTGCTGGTAGCAATGAACAAAGATTAGGAATTAAGATTGCTGCCAGTGTAACTCCCAAAAAAGGAGAAAGATTAAGTTTAACCAGTTTATTAAACTTTCAGCTTAAATTAGTAGTAGGGGAACAGGAAATATCGAAAAAAGATTTTGATAAGTTATTAGAGAAAAAATCGCCAGTGGTGGAAGTGGGGGGCAAATGGTTAATCCTACAGCCTACCGATGTTAAAGCAGCTCAGGCAATTTTAAATAATACCATCACTCCCCTGAATCTCTCGGTGGAAGATGCCCTGCGCTTGAGTTCAGGAGATAATAATCTAATTGCTAAACTGCCGGTAGTCACTTTCCAAGCGGAGGGAGCATTAAAGGAATTAATTGATAATTTAAATAACAATCAAGGGATTCAATTAATCAACCCACCGCGGGAATTTCGGGGGGAATTACGCCCCTATCAAATCAAGGGAGTTAGTTGGTTAGCTTTCCTAGAAAAGTGGGGTTTAGGTGCTTGTTTAGCCGATGATATGGGTTTAGGAAAAACCCCGCAATTAATCGCTTTTTTACTAGCATTAAAAGAACAGGATATGTTAGTTAATCCCGTGTTAGTGGTGGCTCCCACTTCTGTGGTCAATAACTGGGAACATGAATTAAGAAAATTCGCTCCCACCCTGGCTGTTTTTGTGCATCATGGCGAAAAAAGATTAAAAGGTAAAGCTTTTGCTCAAGAGGTAAAAAATAAATCGGTTGTTATTACCAGTTATCCTTTAATCTATCGCGATCTGTCCAGTTTAGAAGCAGTACAATGGCAAGGTTTAGTTTTAGATGAAGCTCAAAATATTAAAAACTCTACGGCTAAACAATCCCAAGCAGTGCGAAAAATACCCGCAGGATTTCGGATTGCCTTAACGGGAACTCCCGTAGAAAATCGCCTGACGGAATTATGGTCAATTTTGGATTTTCTCAATCCCAATTTTTTAGGAACTCAAGCCTTTTTTCAGCGTCGTTTTGCCCTTCCCATTGAAAAATACGGCGATCAAGAATCCCTGCATAATTTACGTTCCCTTGTCCGTCCCTTTATTTTACGGAGATTAAAAACCGATAAAAATATTATTGAAGATTTACCAGAAAAACAGGAAATGAATATTTTTTGTGGTTTATCGAAAGAACAGGGACAACTTTATCAACAATTAGTCGAGACAACGCTCCAGAAAATTGAAGAAATTCAAGGAATTCAGAAACATGGATTAATTTTAACCTTGCTAATGCAACTAAAACAAATTTGTAATCATCCCGCCCATTTTTTGAAAGAAAATAGTTTAGAAACCAGTCAAAGATCGGGAAAATTATTACGTTTAGAAGCCATGGTAGAGGAAGTGATAGCAGAAGGCGATCGAGCTTTAATTTTTACACAATTTGCCGAGTGGGGAAAACTCCTACAAACCCATCTCCAGAAAAAATTAGCCGAGGAAATATTATTTCTCTCCGGTTCTACCAAAGCAAAAGATCGGGTAGAAATGATCGAGCGCTTTCAAAATGATCCCCAAGGACCAAAGATTTTTATTCTCTCCCTGAAAGCAGGGGGAACAGGATTAAATCTAACCCGCGCTAATCACGTTTTTCATATCGATCGTTGGTGGAATCCGGCCGTAGAGAATCAGGCCACTGATCGCGCTTTCCGCATCGGACAAAAACGCAATGTTCAGGTACATAAATTCATCTGTACGGGAACCCTAGAGGAACGCATTAATGAGATGATCGAAAGCAAGAAACAATTAGCGGAACAAACCGTAGATGCTGGGGAAAATTGGTTAACCGAATTAGATACCGATCGCCTGCGAGATTTATTATTATTAGATCGATCGGCAATTATTGATGAAGAAGAAACCGATTAGAAGCGAACGACCTGATAAACCGTGGAACCATTCTCAAACAGAGGCCGATAGTAAATACCGCTGCAATTGTAATAAAGCGTATTGTCAGCCGTAATTGTGGTGCAGCCGTCTGGGATATAGGTGACAATTGCGCCGATTGGCGGGGCCACCACCGTGTAGGAACTGCCGCTAGGTTGAAGATAGATGCCGTCCGAGTAAATGTAGGAAGTAGAACCCACATAGACGGTATTGTAGTAGGGGGGGAGAGTAGCGATCGCTGAACCGATGACTAAGCCGGTGGTCAAACCCACCCAACCCCAACCCGGGGGGACGTAATAACCGCCACCGTACCAACCGCCACCACGCCAGTAACCGTTGCGATTATCGTCAACAAAGTTCTGACGGTTCTGTTGGCGATCACTAACCTGCTGCTGCCGTTCCCCCTGTCTTTCGGTGCGTTCCCCTTGACGGATATCGGTTCTTTCAGTGCGTTCCCCTTGACGGATATCGGTTCTTTCAGTGCGTTCCCCTTGACGGTTTTGTTGATTAGTTTGTCTTTCCCCCTGTCTTCCAGAAAAATCTCTAGAGGTTTGGGAACGATTACTGAAATCTCTAGAGGGTTGGGAACGATTACTGAAATTCCCTCGGTTTTGCAGATCACTACTGCGGTTAACCCGTGGGGAAGCTCCACCACCGCCACGACCACCGCCACCGCCACCGCGAGCGTCCACATAATCCGTGATCAGTAAACTTGTACCCAAAAGGAGGGCGGCAAGAACACATAAGTTTTGACGTGAAGATCTTTTCATAGCCCGGACTCCTTGATTTTTTTATTTGCCTTGGCTGCTTATCTTCTCAGATTATTTTCTGCAAGCGTTCGAGGGTTTCTGGTGCAAAAAAACGCTCTCCTGTTTCTACACACACTCTGGCGGGAACATTTTCTATAATAAATCTGGGTTGGGTTCGGATAGGGTAAGGCTTTTGAGAATGTCCCGATTAGAACAGAATCGGCTTAATTCTTCTGAGAACATCCTGGAGCAACTGGAATGTATGTCACCAAACCTCCTCTCTCATTGGCCGCCCCCAATCCACTTCCGGCTCCGGTGATTCAACAACCTCAGCCAGTAGTTCTTCTAGACTTAACTCAGGCAAGGCTTGAATTAGCTCAATTACTAGCTTTCCGTTTTCCACAGAACATTCAACAACGTCCTTAGGATTGAGGTTCAGTGCCTCCACCGCATACTTGGGAATCCGAATCGCTAAAGAATTACCCCAGCGTCGAATCTGCGACTTCATGATCCCACCTCGAATTCGTTAGATATTCAAAGTATATCAAAACGCTGATTTAGGGGAATACCGACGAGCGATCGCATTTTATGAACGGGGTTTACGGCTGGGATTGATTATCCCTAGGGGGTAGAAGTTCGATAGGGATCGATTCTGATCCCGGTTGGAAAGTGAAAGTATCGGCGGGTGTACTAGGCTTAAAATTCCAATCGGATAATATTGCCGTGTACTGGGGTGAACCGGGTAGAGTTTTATAGGTAATAATCGCTTTCCTCATTAGGGGGGTGGCATCCTGCGTGACCCAGATTTGATAATCGCGATCGCTACCGATCAGCAGCAGGTGATACATCGGTTCGCGGTTGACCATGTCGTTGCCGATAAAAATAATTTGCTTGACATCGGCCATTAGCTCTGCACAGGGATCGTTCGCTGCCAGATTTGACATGGGAATGCTGATCCCGTACTTTTGTTCTACTTGGTCTAAGGCTTCATCTAGAGTATTCGGTGCCGGTTTTGTAACGTATAGATCCCGTTCCATATCCGCAAGGGTGAAGGTTTTACCATCGTAAAAAAAGCGGGTAACTCGTTCATCCCCAGTGTAGTCCGAGCGCAGGCGATTGGGTTTCTCTACCCAGATGTTTTGATAGGCACTGTACTGAACTTTCGCCCCAGAGTCGAGTACATCGTCATAGGTGACATCCATATTGACGGTGAACGCTCGCTGTTTGGTTAAATTAGCACAGAGTTGCTCGATCACTTGTTCCGCCGTTTTTGGGCGGATTTCCTGGGCCAGAGTGGGGATTTCCGCCAAGACTGCCGCAGCAGTGACCCAAGGCAAAAGCAAAGAAAGAATCGGGATAAAGCGACGCATAATCATCTAATATTCCCCCAGGGCGATGGATTGTTTTGGTTAACGACCATTGTGTAAACTGACTAAACGAGCGATAAAAACGGCGGGATAGAGAACTCCAGTCATTCCTTCTAAATTGGCTAGAACTCTAGCGATTTTACTGGTAGGAACTATATCACCGTAGCCAACCGTAGCCAGGGTAGTAAAGCTGAAATGAAGTAGATCCGCCTGGTTGACGGTTTTAGCGGCGGAGCTAAAGGAATCGGGGTCGAAAATCTGGACGATATTATAAGCGGATGCCCAGAAAAATCCCAAGAGAAAATAGACACAAATTCCCCCTTTGATGATATCTGATGTTACCTGTTCGGCGAGAATTAATTCTAGTAAAATCGAGTATACACATAAACTAACAAAAGCTAGAGAAATTAATGTACTAGATAGCTCGAACCAACGGTTGAAATCGCTATAAATAGGGATAATCGTGCTGAATGCTCGCAGGAGGAGGGCAATCAAAAACAGACCGATATTATATCTTAAAGCCAATTTACTGCGATCGATCTGATAGACGGCGATGATCAGAGAGAGGGAGAAGAAAAAGAAAATCAGCCAATCTCCCAGGGGTAGATATACTAAAAACGGGTAAATAATGTAGAGCGAGAGCAGATTTGCCAGCAGCCGATTGTATTTATTTTCTGTTGCCCGCATCAATTGACGGAATTTCATAGCAGCGAACCTTTAACTGGTAATATTTACTCCTGCTCATCAATTTTAAGGGTATTTACGGCGGATTCAGGATTGGTCTGGTACATTCTCCACGCCGAAAAGCTTATCCCATAAGGAATTAGCTGTGCCAGATGAATAAAGCAACCGCTGCATATCTTATCTTTAACCTGGAATATACCCCCCTTTTCCCCACAAAAGAGCGAGATTTTAGCCCCTGGCCGAAGGCTGAACATTAGATAAAATTTTGTTACGAGCATTCCACCAGCAATTTTTGAGCAAGATACAATCGAAATAGTAGAGCTGCCATTGGGCTAAAAGTTAAGCAAATTTAATCGATAGCCATTTCAGAAAAAAATGTGTCATCGATAATGTTGATCTTCCCCAGATAAGAAGCGAGTGAAGATTAATTGTTGAACCGAGCATCAGAAGCTATCTCTACAGGAGGAAATGTTAGAAAGTTATCCCAGAAAGGGAACCATCAGTCTTGACTTATCTATTTCCTATCTAACAGCAAAGGATTTGATCTCATTCAGGGGAAAAAGTCGCTATGAACCACCAAATAGAAACCCCGATCCGCTCACCTTCTCAAGCTCGATTCCGTTCACGGGAAGAACGCATCCAGATCGGTAAATCCCTGCGGGAGCGATTGCCGCGTTCTGGTCACGCTATCTGGCAACCCCCCGCAGCTGGTCGAGAGCCGATCGAAATCATCGAAGCATCAAATCGAGGGCGATTACAGGAATTGATTCCCATCCGCTACGGACGAATGTTGCGGAGTCCCTTTACCTTCCTGCGCGGTTCCGCTGCTTTGATGGCCTACGATCTGGCCACCACTCCCAAAACTGACATTATCGTGCAGGCCTGCGGGGATTGCCACCTGTTGAACTTCGGATTTTTTGCCACCCCCGAACGCAATTTAGTCTTCGATATTAACGATTTCGACGAAACCCTGCCCGCGCCTTGGGAATGGGATCTCAAGCGTCTCGTGGTCAGCTTTCTCATCGCCGGCAGGGATAGCGATCTATCCAATCAAGAATCGAAGGCAGCGGCGATCGATTGCGCTCGTTCCTATCGAGAACACCTGCGGGAATATTCTCGCCTCAGTCCCTTAGAGGTATGGTACACGCGCATAGGAGCAGAACAGGCGATCGAGATGGCCCCCGACGAAAAGACGCGGAAGTTGCGGGAACAGATGATGGCAAAAGCCCGCGAGCGCATCATCGAACATCTCTACCCCAAGATCGTCACCCAAACCGGCGGACGCAATCGCTTTGTCGATCAGCCGCCTATTCTCTACCATGTCAACGAACCAGATTGGGAGACTCTCGTGCGCGAGGGTCTGGAAGACTATCGCCAATCCCTGCCGGAGGAACGCCGAGTCCTCTTTGATCGCTACCAGTTAGAGGACTTTGCCCTGAAAGTAGTGGGCATTGGCAGTGTCGGCACCAGATGTTATATCGCCCTATTGTTCTCAGAAGATAACCATCCCCTCATCCTACAAGTTAAGGAGGCTTGCCCTTCGGTTCTAGAACCCTATACCGCCAAGAGCCAGTACGAAAATCAGGGACAACGGGTGGTTACAGGCCAGAGATTGATGCAATCCTCTAGCGACATATTTTTGGGCTGGACCCGGGGAAGAGGGGGCAACGACTTCTATTTACGGCAACTGCGGGATATGAAGTTTTCCCTACCCATTGAAGGAGTATCGGCCGTCCAACTGCAACGCTACGCCGAGTTCTGTGGCTGGACCTTGGCCCGCGCCCACGCTAAATCTGGAGATGCGGCCACCATTAGCGGTTATTTGGGGAAAGGAGATCAGTTCGATCTAGCGATGGGCGAATTTGCGATCGCTTATGCCGATCAGACAGAACGAGATCACGCCGCTTTGGTGGATGCGGTTAAAACAGGACGGGTTGAGGCTTTGGTAGAAGAAGATTTATAGGGATTAGGGAGCGATTTTGAGCGGATATAGGCAAGATCAGCCCCTTGCTGCTGAAAAAATTTAACTTTTGATGGTATAATTCGCCTGGAAAGTCAAGATCGGCTCTCAAAGGGTAGCTATACTTTAGACGTTCATAATCTGAGATTTATTAAACTTCTGAAATCGTAGAGTCAGCAAGGAATCCAGTTCTTTTTTATGTTTCAGATGGGCATCATTCAGACATTCATAAATAGCTGAAGAAAAGTCAGAAAAGTT
>NZ_JADBVE010000043.1:0-14441 GCF_020245285.1 Microcystis sp. M31BS1 | reverse complement strand
GTCGGCAAGGCAATTGAAGTACCTGATAGTTTGACTAACCCTTGCCTAAGACCTACTTTGCTTATAGCTTGAATCGTGTAAACTAAGAGATTTCGTCCTTTTTTTGGCTCCTTATAGCCAGGGATTTTGGGTTTTCCCAGAAATTTATCGGGGTGACTTTTAAACTCCGATGAAGCGGCAAAAAATGATAGCCAGTTCCAGTCTAATCCTCTTAAAACTTGTTGGGAAACTTTAGCGGGTAAAGCTTGATACTGTTCTGTCTTTTTCATGAGAGAGGCCATCTGATTATAGGTCAAATAGCCATGACCATAAATGAAGTTTTGTCGGATTAAATAATTGGCTGAGTTGTAAAGATTTTTAGACTGCCAAGATAAATTATCTATCTCAGCCCAAAATCTATGTCCTTTCTTGATAATGTGTCTTTCTGCTACTAACATTATTATCCGTTGTCTTTTAACTCAGCGTCGGGTTTTGAATGGTTGTCATCCGTTATGATAATTGTACGAGAAGGCAATTGATAACCTGTTAAATTCCCTTGTTTCCACCACCTCCAAGCCGTTCGATAACTTATTCCTGTTTTTTTTGCATAGTCTGATAGTTTTGTCTGTACATATTACCATGAATGACTATATATGACTATATTTGTATTGAAACTTTACAATACTTTAGAAGGTCATAATCTGAGATTTATTAAACTTCTGAAATTGTAGAGTGAGCAAGGAATCAAGTTCTTTTTTTTCTATGTTTCCGATGAGAATCATTCAGACAGAAAATCCCAACTATGGCACTGGTAATCCCGCTCGGACAAGCTGAAAAAGTTTAAGGGTTTTGAGTCCCTCGGATCGATTTCTCAACGTTTATTTCTAGCACTTTTTTAACCAAAAAAGTGCCAAAAACCTTTTTTAGCAAGGATTGCACTGATATTCAGCCAACCCTATTTATTTTCTGGCTGACCTTGTACCCATGTTAGTAAATCGGGTTATAGCGTTTCCCAATCTCATGAGGTACACCAAAATCTTAACTCCTGACTCCTGACTCCTGACTCCTCAAAACCTAAGACTCTGTACCTCACAACTAGGGGAATTGCTATATTATAGATAGTTTTTGGCCGTTAGCAATTATAGCTCTCAAAAGGGGGTGGGAATGATTAGGTCAATTTTAGTTTCGGTCTGAGGATGACGAAAAGATAATTGTTTAGCGTGTAGGTATAAACGGTCGGACTGCTTACCATTATACAAGCGATCGCCTAAAATTCCTATCCCTAATCCCTGTTGACTATGAACACGAATTTGATGGGTTCTTCCCGTGTAGGGAATAAATTCGAGGCGAGAATAATTGCCTTCTTTACCGACAACTTTAAAATAGGTTTGACTAGCTTTTCCCCTTTGCCAATCCACAGTTTGATAGGGTCGATTTTGCGGATTTCCCCAGAGAGGTAGGTCAATTATACCTGATTCTCGCTCAATAATTTCTGATAATATAGCTTCATAGATTTTCTCCACTTCTCGCCGTTGAAATTGTTGGGATAAACAACGATAAATATCTAAACTTTTAGCTAGTAATAATATACCCGAAGTTTCTCGATCTAAACGATGAACGGGAATGAGATTTTTCCCTTGACGACGAAAACGATTAACCACAGCATCTTGACTATCTTGATAACGTCCTGTTACCGATAATAATCCTGGGGGTTTATTAATAGCAATTATTCCCTCATCTTCGTAGATAATTTCTAGGGATGAACGTAAACCAGAGAGTAAAAAACCCATGAGAGGTTGACATCTTTCTTGACAAGCGCCATAAAATTCTCCCTGTTTTCTATCTCGATTCGATTCTCCCCACCAAAATTCGGCCATGGCGATGGGTTTTAATCCTTTCATGGCGGCATAATTTAATAATTTTGGGGCGCAACATTCCCCTGTTCCCGTCGGTAACAAATTACTACCCATCAATTTAGCCAAGGAGAGAGATTGTCCAGAAAAGTTATTTAAACAGTAGGATTGATACAGCAATTCCTGTAACTGTTTGGAGAGGTTCCTACGCTGTTGCTTAAGTTCAATAATTCTCTGATTGGCGAAGTTTATTTTCTCAATTAAGGGTTCTAAAACTTGTTTTTGTTCCTGTTTTAATTGCTTTCTTGCTCTTTTTTCCTGACGACTGAGATTATTTAACTTTTCTAATTCTTCTGGTTTTAAATTACCTAAATTTCTTAATCTATCTCGTTCCTGTTTATGGTTTTGATGTTGTTGCTGTAAAGCTTGGATTTTGCGCTCAAAATTTGCTTGATTGAGTCGATATAAATTATGTTCTGGGATTGATTGCAGGGTGATAATTTCCTGTTTAATTGTTTCTAAAAGTTGCAAAACTCGCTTTTCTTCCAGCACAATTTTTTCTCTCCCCACTAGGGACGGAACCCAGCCAGTAGCTTCTCCCTGTCCAGAAAAAGCTTTTAAAATTTCTATTTCGCCAGCAGCATTTTCTCCTAACAAAATGCCATACATTTTGCCTTCAGGATTGGTGATAGTTGTCATCAAATCTTGGGCGATTTTTTCAGACAAAAGAGTGCGGGGCAAGCGCAATAACTCGCCCGTTTCGGGACAAATTCCTTGATAATAATAAGTAACTTCCTTCACTCTTTAAGAACAGGAAAAGGGCTAGAGATACCCCTAAGAAAAACAATTGGCAAAGAAATCGATAGTTTCCTGTAAGGCGACAATAAAGCGATCGATTTCTTCGCGGGTATTATAAAAATATAGACTTGCCCGCGCGCTGCCGGAAGCATCAAAAAGGCGGTGTAGAGGTTGGGTACAGTGATGACCAGAACGAATAGCGATTCCTTCGTGGTCTAATAAAGTAGCTAAATCACTAGCATGAATCCCTTCCACATTAAAGGCGGCTAAACTAGCCCGACCTTGGCCCGTTAAACTAGGTGGCGGCCCGTAAATTCTTAAACCCTCAATTTCTCCTAGTTTTTTGAACAAATGGGCGGTTAATTCTTCTTCGTAGGCATGAATATTATCCATCCCTAAACCCATTAAATATTCTACCGCAGCACCGAGAGCAATCGCTTCGCCAATAGCGGGGGTGCCAGCTTCAAATTTGTGGGGCAGTTCGGCACAGGTAAAATGGTCTAAATAGACTTCCGCAATCATTTCGCCACCACCAAAAAAGGGCGGCATTGCCTCTAAAATGGCCTCTTTGCCGTACAAAAATCCAATACCGGTGGAGGCGCACATTTTATGACCACTAGCCACCAACCAATCACAATCTATGGCCTGCACATCAAGGGCTAAATGGGGGACACTTTGACAGGCATCAATTAATACTTTCGCCCCGACTTGATGGGCAAGGCTGACTATTTCGGCAACGGGATTAATACAGCCTAATGTATTGGAAACATGAACGACAGCAACTAATTTAGTTTTGTCCGATAACAAGGATTTATATTGTTCTAAATCAAAGCTTTCTTCGCTGGTTAATTGCACATATTTAATCACCGCCCCCGTTTTTTGGCAGACAATTTGCCAGGGGATTAAATTACTGTGGTGTTCCATCACCGAGAGAATAATTTCATCCCCTGCTTTCAGGGTATTTAACGCCCAACTGTAGGCGACTAAATTAATCGCTTCCGTGGCGTTGCGAGTATAGACAATTTCCTGACGAGAAGCGGCATTAATAAACCTAGCCACCTTATCTCTGGCTCCTTCGTAGGCTTCCGTTGCCCGAACACTTAAAGTATGCGCCCCCCGATGCACATTAGCGTTATCTTTTTCGTAATAGTTTCGCAGGGTTTCTAATACTTGAATGGGTTTTTGGGAAGTGGCGGCACTATCGAGGTAGATAAGGGGTTTATCGTGTACGGTTTGATGGAGGATAGGGAAATCGGCGCGGACTTTTTGGGCGAGGGTTTTTTCTTGGATAATTGTCATTTTAGTCAGGAGTCAGAGGGGTACTTTGGGCAGGTTTGCACCCACCCCGGTAGAGTTATTCCACACTGCGACAGGCGACGCATTGCCCCAATCTTTGGCGGAGGGATTCTAGAGGAATTTTAGCTAAAATCTCGGCCGAGAAAGCATCAATTAACAAACTGCGGGCGGTGTCGGCGCTTAAGCCCCGGCTTTGCAGATAGAATAAATCATCGGCTTCCAGTTGGCTAACGGTTGCCCCGTGGGAACATTTGACGTTATCGGCGGTAATTTGTAATTCCGGTTTGGTGTTGACTCTTGCCTTGTTAGAAATTAACAAATTCCGATTTAACTGGGAGGCGTTGGTTAATTGGGCGGGTTTGGGAACAAACACTTTACCATTAAAGATGGCGTGAGCGCTACCATCAACGATACATTTATGCAGTTGGTTGCTGATGCCGTGGGGATGGTTGAGATAGATGGCGCTGTGGGTATCGGCGGTTTGTTGTCCGGTAATCATGGCTAATCCGTGTAGATTTGTCTCGGTTTGTTCTCCTTTTTGCAGGATATCGAGGTTATGACGGCAGAGTTTAGCGCCTAGATTTATCTCGTTGAGAGTGTAACGGCTATCGCGCCCTTGTTCAATTATCGTGCGTCCGATGTGAAAACCATCTCCCGATTCCCGTTGTACTCTGGTATGGATGACCTCGGCGCTGGCTTCGAGGTAAATTTCCGTGACAGCGTTGGTAAAATAAGAGTAATTTACAGGTAAATCGGAGCAATATTCGGCTAAAGCCCCGTAATTCTCGATAATATTGACACTGGCTCCCGTTTCCGCCACGATTAGGCTATGGGGCTGATAAAAGCGGGGAATTTCCTCCACAACGGTGATAAATAAAAGATGTATCGGGGTTGTGACGACGGTGTTAGCGGTGACGTGAATTACTGCTACATCGCTTAAACCAGCTTGGTTGAGTGCGGTAAAAAATTCGGGTGTTTTTTCTTTCCCTAGATAGTTGACAAGAACATCTTTTTGTGCATTGGCGAGATTGCTGACGCTGACACCGGGGGGTAAAGCGGAGATATCGGACAATTCGGGCTGATAAATGCCGTTAACGAAGACTAAACGGCTGTTTTTGGCTTCGGGCAGTAAAAAAACAGCTAGGGCATTTTTATCGATTGTAACGGTTTGGGGGGCGCGAAAATCGATCGCCCATAGTTGACTTAAATCGGTGCATTGCCATTCTTCGTCTTTTTTGCCCGGAATGGCTAATTCCTGAGCTTTACTGGCTCCCGATTCTCTTAATTCGAGAATTTTACCGTTATCGATGGTGGGAACCGTTTCGCGAGACAATTTTAACAATAATTCTCCTGATTGTTCAGGTTTCGTGATTATGGCTGTCATTGGTAGGAGGGGGTTGGGGTGTGGGGTAGTGGGGTAGTGGGGTGTAGGGTGTGGGGTAGTGGGGTAGTGGGGTAGTGGGGTAGTGGGGTAGTGGAGCATTTGGCTGAAATTTCCCTAAACCCCTAAATCCCTATCACCCTATCTCCCGACTCCTGAATACTGACTCCTGAATACTGATAACTGATAACTGATAACTGATAACTGATGATTATTTAACGGCTAATACTTGTTCATCGAGGAAATCGTAGCCAGTTCTTTCTAATTCGAGAGCTAATTCTTTACCGCCACTGGTGACAATGCGTCCATCGTACATAACATGAATAACATCGGGTTCAATGTAGTTGAGCAGACGCTGATAGTGAGTGATAAGTAAAAAAGCGTTATCGGGAGTAGCTAAGTGATTGACTCCCTGGGCAACAATTCGCAAAGCATCGATGTCTAAACCGGAGTCAATTTCATCGAGAATTCCTAAAGTAGGTTCTAATAAGGCCATTTGTAGAATTTCATTACGTTTTTTCTCACCACCGGAGAAACCTTCGTTTAAACTTCTGCCAAGAAAGCTAGGATTCATCTGGACAACTTCTAGTTTTTTCTCGACTAATTCCTCAAAGTCAAAACTATCTAATTCTTCCGAGCCTAGATATTTTTGTCGGGCATTATAGGCAACGCGAAGAAAATCGAGGTTACTAACGCCGGGGATTTCTAGGGGATATTGGAATGCGAGAAAGATACCCATAAGCGCTCGTTCATCGGGTTCTTTTTCTAAAAGATTTTCACCTTTATAAATTATTTCTCCCCCAGTTACTTCATAATCGGGATGTCCAGCGATTACTTTGGAAAAGGTGCTTTTTCCTGAGCCATTGCGTCCCATAATTGCGTGGGTTTCCCCTGCTTTAATTTCGAGGTTAACTCCTTTAAGAATCTGGTTTCCATCAATACTAGCGGTCAGATTTTTTACCGATAAAATTACTTCACTCATGGGATGTTTTTCTAGAACAAAAATATTAGTTTTTGGGGTTGACGGCGAATCATCAATTGATGGATAAATTGTCTTAGCTTTTGGTGGGTTACGGCTATCGCCTAACTTAGCTTTTGGTGGGTTACGGCTATCGCCTAACCCACCCTACTTTACTGATTATCCGACGGTTCCTTCTAGCTTGAGACTGAGGAGTTTATCAGCTTCAGCGGCGAATTCCATCGGTAATTTACTGAGGACATCCTTACAGAAACCACTGACTAACATAGAGACAGCATCTTCCTCGGAAATACCCCGTTGTGCGAAGTAGAATAATTGGTCTTCACCGATTTTAGAAGTAGAAGCTTCGTGTTCTACTTTAGCACTGTTGTTATCCACCTGAATATAGGGAAAAGTGTTAGCTTCGGCATTATCTCCAATCAGCATAGAATCACACTGGGAGTAATTTCTTGCTCCCTTGGCTTTCGGTCCCATTTTCACTAACCCGCGATAACTATTTTGGGAATTACCTGCCGAAATCCCCTTAGAAATAATCGTACTCTTGGTGTTGCGGCCAATGTGAATCATTTTCGTACCTGTATCGGCCTGTTGTTTGTTATTAGTTAGGGCAATTGAGTAGAATTCCCCGACGGAATTGTCGCCAACTAAGACACAACTGGGATACTTCCAAGTAATCGCTGAACCAGTTTCTACCTGCGTCCAAGAAATTTTAGAATTAACTCCTTTACACAGACCCCGTTTAGTGACGAAATTGTAAATACCTCCCTTACCATTGGCATCGCCAGCATACCAATTTTGTACAGTCGAATATTTAATATCCGCGTTATCGAGGGCGACTAATTCCACAACGGCGGCATGAAGTTGATTACTATCGTACATCGGAGCGGTGCAACCCTCTAAATAACTTACCGATGCTCCTTCTTCAGCGACAATTAAAGTTCTTTCAAATTGTCCCGTCTCACCGTTATTAATCCGAAAATAGGTGGACAATTCCATTGGACAGGCAACACCTTTGGGGATAAAAACAAAGGAACCATCGCTAAAAACAGCAGAATTAAGAGCGGCAAAATAATTATCCCCCACGGGGACTACACTGCCGAGATATTTCTGCACTAAGTCGGGATGTTCCTGTAAAGCTTCCGAGATAGAACAGAAAATCACCCCCTGTTCTGCTAGTTTTTCTTTAAAAGTTGTGGCGATAGAAACGCTGTCAAAGATAGCATCGACAGCGACGTTAGAAAGGCGTTTTTGTTCCGAAAGGGGAATGCCTAATTTTTCAAAGGTTTCGATTAAAGTGGGGTCAACTTCTTCAAGACTGTTGAGTTTTGCTTTTTTCTGTTTGGGTGCAGAGTAGTAGATAATATTTTGATAATCAATGGCAGGATAGGAAACGTGCGGCCAACTGGGTTCGGTCATCTTTTGCCATTGATGGTAGGCCCGGAGACGAAAATCGAGCATGAATTCCGGTTCCTTCTTTTTCGCCGAAATTAGGCGAATAATCTCCTCATTCAAACCGCGAGGGATGGTTTCCGATTCAATATCGGTGATGAAACCGTACTTGTAGGGTTGGTTAACGAGGTTTTTAACGGTGGTTGCACTCATGGGGGTTAGTGTTCTCTCTACGCGGTAGGCAGGGGAGGCAGTTAAACAACAATAAAGTTGTTTAAATTGATTATATAATAGATTAACAACAAAGCTGTTGTCAAAGTCAGGGAAAATTTGAGAGGATGCTGATAAACCTCTGTTATTCAAGTTACTCTGTAGGGGTAATTGGCCGCTCCTTGACCCTCAGCAATTGTACGCTAAAGCCTCTGTTTTTGGTATCATGACCACGACTCAACCCGCCTCGACGAAAGACGATATTCTGCAATATTTGCTCAAAAACGGTCAATCTACCGCCCAAGACTTGGCTGAGGAGTTAACTATTAGTCCGCAAGCGACGCGCCGCCATCTTAAGGATTTGGAGGGGGAAGGACTGATCGAATATTTTGCGGTACAAAATAAGATAGGACGACCCCAGCACATTTATCGTCTCAGTCGTCAAGGTCGTGGCCGTTTTCCCCATAATTACGATAATTTCGCTGTTTCTTTCCTCAATACTCTGGTGGAGACGGTGGGAGAGCAACAGGTGGGGGAAATTCTCAAAAAACAGTGGCAACGCAAAGCGGCAGAATATCAATTGCGCCTCGGCAAGGGGTCTTTAGGGGAAAGAATGAGAAAATTGCTAGAAATTCGCCAAGAGGAGGGTTATATGGCAGAATTAGTGGCACTGGAAGCAGAAAATAGTTATATCCTGGCCGAGCATCATTGCGCTATTGCTGAGGTCGCCGGTTCCTATCCCAGTATCTGTGGCCATGAATTAGAAATGTTTGCCATGCTACTGCCTGATTGTACGATCGAACGGACTCACTGGATCAACCAAGGTGAGCAACGATGTGGTTATCTAATTAAGTGCAAGGGTTGAAAGAGAAAGATTAGAGATTTTCATCGGGATTTATGCCCAATTCCCGCAGTTTAGCCGCTAATTTTGCGGATTTCTGCCTTTCCTGTTCAACTTGGGTTTCTGCCTGTTGTGCCGCTTCTGCGGGAGTGGGTACTAATTCACCTTCGGGGGTAAAATAGCGCAATTTATTGGCAGCTAAACCCAAATATAAGCCTAATTGTTGACTCCAGAGCCATCCCTGGGCATTGGGGGTAATCGGTTGATATTGACCGCTAATTAGAGTAAATCCTGCAAATTCTAAGCTTTCTGGGTCAAACCAAAAATAATCGGGAGTGCGAAATATATCCTGATAAATTTGTTTTTTCTCCTCTCGGTCAACTTTGGCGGTACTATCGGAGAGAATTTCGATAATTAAATTGGGATATTTGCCCTCTTCTTGCCAAACTACCCAACTTCTGCGGTTGGGATTGGGATTTGTCCCCAAAAAGACGAAAAAATCGGGACCACGGCAGAATTCTGACTTTTTCTGGTTAGGACTGTAATAAATGGTTAAATTGCCGGCGGCAAAATAATCTTCTCGCTCGCGCCACCACCATTCTAAACACTGAATTAATAAAATAATTTGTTGTAGATGTAGGTTACTTTCCCAGGGTGGTTCATCACTCCAAAATTCGCCTTCTGGGAAGATTATCTCAGGGTTTACATGAGACTCGACTAGGGGTAAGCTTTGAGCGATAGTCATGGTTTATCCAACACAGATAAGTAGGGAGGCACAATTATTTGTAGGATGGGTTAGCGGTAGCGTAACCCATGCAGGCGTTGGGTTTCATGCTTCAACCCAACCTACGTTCATCTTATATTTAATTCCACCCACCCACTTAGGTTGATATTTAATTATAAATTACAGCCTTCTCTCATAAAGATGAAGTAGGAGGGTATTTGTCATCATCTCTAGACTACCTCTAAAACCAGAGACTTCACCTAACCCGCACTGCTGCCCAATAAAAATAAACTTAACAGGGTGCCACCATTCCAGAGACTATGAACCAACATCGAGGATAATAAATTTTTCGAGCGGGTGTAAACAAAGCCAAGAACACAACCTAGGACGGTTAAAGGCAGCACTTCTGACAAATTTTGGTGAGCAAGGGCAAAAATCAAACTACTAAGCGCAATCGCACCCCAAACAGGCAGATAACGAGTCAAAGAAGCTAGTAAAAAACCGCGAAAGACAATTTCCTCGAAAAAAGGAGCGGCAAGGGAAGCAGTAAAGCCAAAACAGATTAAAGCGAAGGTATTCTGGGATTCTAGGGCTAAAGTCAGCAGCGGGTTACTGCCTCCTTGTCCTTGCCAAATTAGTTGATTGAGCAAAGAAACGATAATAACCAGGGGTAAAGCGACGACATAGCCGGCTAATCCCCAGAGAAACCAAGGACTAAAGAGTTTAAAACGAAACCAATCGGGAGGTAAAGGGCGAAAAGGCTTGATCGCTAGATATAAAACCGATAAACTGCTCACTGTTAAGGCTAAATAACTAACTACAACGTATATTGCTTTAGCTTCTAGGTTAAATTTTTCGGGGTTGAGACTCAAGAAACTCGATAAAATCCCGAAAATTACCGGTAAAACAATTTGTCCGACGAAAAAGAAACCGATAATTATTCCCCACCAGAGGGTTTCTCCTCCCCACTTAGTTTGCCAAGCGAGACTATCATCTAAAAAGAGCAGCGCTCGCTGTTGACGGAGAAGCCACTGCACTAATAAAAAGATCAACAGCACAAAACCGATTAAACCGCCGATAAGAGGCAACAAAGCCACTAAAATTAGTTTAATTAACGCATTAGCCGCCACTTCACTCTGTTTTTCCTCTAAAGCGAGTAAATCCTCTTGACGATTTTCGAGACTATATAATTTTTCCAGAATGGTATAACGGAACCATCCTTGAAAATTGCGATCGATTCTCGCTTCAGCATCGGCAGCAATTTCGGGGGGTTCACTGTACAATCCCTCTAACAGCAGCGCATTTCGTAAAATAGCAGGTTTATAGTTCTCAAATGCTGATTTTTCCTTGATGTCTTGCCAGATTTGCCGTGCTGAATCCAAGTCACCTTGACTAGCTTGAATGAGACTTAATTTCAGTTCTAAATCCTTTAGGGAATTGATTTCCCGCTCAAGGGATTTTTTTTGTTCGGGATTAACTGCTGATTTTTTTAGTTCGGTGATTGTTTTTTTGGCACTTTTCTGGGCGGATAAATACTGTTCCTCAGCAGTAGTATAAGGATCTTCACCGATCAGGGAGGTTTGCATTAATTTAAGATTAGCAAATTCCTCGCTATTAGGATCAGCATCGCTGCTTAGAGTCGTGACTTGTAGATTGAGATTGGTTTGATATAGTTGAATATTAGATTGGATTTGAGGCTGATTAACACTGGAAATTAAAGCTGTAACCACTGGAGTTAAGGCAATAATTGTTAAGACAAAAGCGATCGCTTGTTTGAGACTTTGCCAGGGGAGTTTTTTTGAGAAATTATCGAACATGAAAATAGTTAAGTGGGAGTTAGAGGTTAGCTGATGGGGTGATGGGGATTGGGTGATAGATGTTGGGGTTTTAGGGTTTTAGAGTTTTAGGGTTTTAGTTGAAATTACCCTATCCCCCCATTTCCCTATTCCCTAATTATTAACTAACTACTTGAGAAAAAAGCTTTTCGTATTGATCCAAAGTCTTTTCAAAGGCATAATTTTCTTCTGCGTATTGTCGTCCTTTTTCTCCTAGTATAGTTGCTAAATCTGGGTTTTTGTATAGCTTTAAAATAGCCGTAGCTAATGCCTCCGGATCTTCAGGAGTAACCACCAAACCACCACCACTACGCTCGATCGCCCTAGCGGCAGTTCCATCGGCGGGAACAGAAGCAATAATAGCACGACCACTAGCTAATAATACCTGAATTTTGGACGGCATATTAAAGGAAATAACGTTATGTTTTTGCATCACCATACCCACATCGGCGGCTGCTAACATTTCTGGTAATTTTTCCCGGGGTTGAAAGGGTAATAAAAGCACATTACTCGCCCCCTGTTGTTGGCGATACTTTTCTAGGCGATCGAGGGCTTCTTTTTTACCAACAATTACCACTTTAATCTCAGGGATACTAACTAATTTAACTGCGGCATCGATCAGGGTTTCTAAGGGTTGAGTTAGGGCAATATTGCCAGAATATAAAACAATAAACTTGCCCTCAAGATGATTTTCTTGGCGAAAATAATTATGGTTTTTCGGCAGAGGTTTAATAAAGCTCACATCCACCCAATTAGGAATTTCAATAATTTTCTGACTCGGCACATTTTTAGTTAGGAGATTTTTGGTAAAACCATCGGCAATAACCGAGATTTTGCTGGCATTTTGATAGGCAAATTTTTCGAGACTGCTAAAAACCTTAATCATTTTCTGATTAGTTAATAATCCCACATGAACTGCCGCATCGGGCAGAATATCCTGTAAATTTAGAATAATCGGTACTCCATATAATTTACTCAATAAAGCGGCGGGAACGCAAACGGGTAATCCGGGGACAGTTAAGAAAATTAGATCGGGTTTTTCTCCTTTGAGAGCCTGAAAGAAACTCAAAAAAACAAAGCTAAATTCAAAGAAAATTCGATTTTTTAAACTTCTTTGGGGGCGCGCCCAAACGTAGGAACGTTGAATTTTAACACCGTTGCGTTCTTCTTCCAGATAGATTTTTCCTCGGTATTCGGGATCGATTTCACTATTAGGATACCAAGGAAAAGCCGTCAAAACCCTGACTTGATGACCTCTTTTAACCAATCCCTCCGCCAATTCTGTCATCAGGGGAGCGATGCCGATCGGTTCGGGATAATAGTTATAAGAATAGAGCAAAATTCGCATAGGGATGGCAATTTGGTTGGGCGATTCAGTTTCATGATTTTATCAATAGTTACTGGTTTTTTGACCAGTCAGATGCGCTTTTGTCAGGGATTACCCTAGAAAGAGGTGAGGATTAGCGGTGAGAGATGCCGAAAAAAGGGGCAATTGGCTGCTAAATTAATCCTCAAAACCCATAACTATTCCCCCTTACCCCAGCCTCAATACTGACCCTTATTTTTCCCGTACCCGGTGGCCGATATCACGACGATAATAGATGCCCTGAAAGTGTATCCTGTTCACCGATTGATAGGCAAGTTCGATCGCCTGATTAAAATTGGCTCCCATCGCCGTGACACCCAAAACCCGGCCGCCATCGGTGAAAATATCGCCGTGTTTTAAAACCGTGCCGGCGTGGAAAACGATCGCCCCTGCAGTTTCAGCGGCCTTAATTCCCGTGATTAACTGGCCTTTTTCGTAGTGGTCGGGATAACCGGCAGAGGCAGCCACCACACAAACGGCACTACCGGAGCGCCATTGTAAAGAGGGGAAATCAGTTAATTTTTGTTGAGCGCAAGCCAGCAGCAGCGGTGCCAGGGGAGTTTCCAGTAGGGGTAAAACCGCTTGGGTTTCGGGATCGCCAAAACGACAGTTAAATTCAAGAACTTTTGGCTCTCCGGCGGGGGAAATCATTAAACCCGCGTAGAGGACTCCTCGATAGTCAATGCCGCGTTTTTGTAGGGTGGCGACGATGGGGGCAAGGATGTCTCGGTCCACCGCTTCGATAATGGCGGCGGTGGCTATGGGTGCGGGGGCATAAACTCCCATACCGCCGGTATTTTTGCCGGTATCGCCTTCACCGATCCGCTTGTGATCTTGGGCGGGTAGCAGGGAACGAAAGCTGATCCCATCGGTGAGGGTGAGGATAGACACTTCTTCTCCCTCTAGGAATTCTTCCACCACGACTTTAGTAAAGCCACTGGTAAAAAGATCATCGATCGCTTCTAGGGCCGTATCTACGGTTTCGGCGACAATTACCCCTTTTCCTGCGGCTAATCCGTCAGCTTTCACCACAATTGGCGCTCCTTGCTCTCGGATATAAGTTTTTGCTAATTCTGCATCGGTAAAGGTTTCGGAAGTGGCGGTGATAACTCCGGCTTCGTTCATTAATTCTTTGGCCCAGGATTTGCTCGATTCAATTAAGGCCCCGGTTTGTGTGGGGCCAAAAACGGCAATTTCTTGGCCGAGAAGATGATCGGTAATGCCGAGGGAGAGGGGATATTCTGGCCCGACAACCACCAGATCGACGCAATTTTCTCGGGCAAAACGGCTAATTTCAGCAAAATCCTCCATTGCTAGGGGGATATTTTCACATTGAGGTAAAATTGCCGTTCCCCCATTACCTGGAATACAGAACACTTGTTCTACTTGAGGCGATTGTAGGAGTTTCCAAGCTAGAGCGTGTTCTCGACCACCACTGCCGATAACGATAATTTTCACGGATAAACGCAGCCTAAATGACGATGGCTTAATTATCCCCTAGCTCTGGGGCGCCATTGGCTAGAAGTTGAGATTATTTAACTTTTTAATCGATTTGACGGATTCAGGATTCAGGAGTCAGGAGTCAGGAGATAGGAGTCAGGAGATAGGAGTCAGGAGATAGGAGATTATTTTATTTATTCTCCCCACTCCCCGTTACAGTAGAGCAGGAAGTCGCCTTCCCACCCCCTGCTTCAAAACCGGACTTACGACTTTCGCCGTATCCGGCTCCTGAGTAACTAGGCTACTGTCATTAGTAGAATAATAATGGGAATTATTATTTCCTTGTCTAT
>NZ_JADBVE010000424.1:0-4677 GCF_020245285.1 Microcystis sp. M31BS1 | reverse complement strand
TTTTGTACCAAGCGATGTACTACAAGAAGGATAATGCAAGGTTTTTGAACGTCCCAATCCTATTTTCTTGCACTAACATCGGACTTTAACAGGTCAAAAGCTTTATTTTAAAAGGGTTTTACCATTATTCAGCAAACCCTAATTATCTCTAATATCTAAGGTTTAAAAAAGGTGGGTGTTGCCCCACCTTTTTTTTATGAATTATGAATTATGAATTAGGGAGTGGGTTTTTCAAGTTGGATTGGGAGTTAATCATACCAAGACCTTTGCGACAAACCCTAAATAAGCTAAGACGTATTTAAACCGCTTATTCTTATTAGCCGAATCTCCCTCAATCCCTTTACTGTTGCCTTTTGCCTCTTGCCTCTTGCCTCGTCTCAACAAGCAATTTAAATTACGAACAGCTTAGTTGAGTCATTAGGATACTTCAATCGCGGTAAAATCCACTCGCTGATATAAATCTGTCAGGGATATTTGAAAATCTAGAGAAAACAAAGTTAAAATCGCTTCTTGGCTGTGATAATCCCGAAATTCCCAATGATCGCCTCTTTTATGAAATTGTTCTATATAATAACCATATTGATCGATTAAAATATATTCTTCAAAACTATTAAGAGAACGGTAAAATTTAAACTTATCACCCCGATTATAGTCTTGAGTAGATTTTGATAAAACCTCGATAATAACCTGTGGATTGGTAATCGTATCGGTGCGTCCTCTTTCAAGAATTGGTTCCCCCTTAACGATCATAATATCGGGATAGGTGTACACATTATAGGCGGGTATGGCCAAGCGTAGATCGGTGATAAATATATCATAGGCTTGATTCTGGATAGTTAAGGGAAATCTTCTGTAAAAATTTCCCGCAATGCGATTATGGTTAGGAGTTCCCCCGGTCATAACAATAATTTCTCCATCTCGATACTCGTGTCTGTCGGTGGCAGTTTCCTCTAGTTGAAAGTATTCTGCGACTGTGTAGCGTTTCTCAGTGGTTGCGACCATATTGCCCCCTTGAAAGCAAAGCTCTGTCTTTATGATAACCTGTTTTCCAAAAAGCTACAATTATCGGTTTTAATCAGGTGCTGACTGCCGTATAAATATTGAGAGACCTTGTTAACAAGGTCTCTCGAAAGTGGGTGGGATTATTATCTCTAATTTGCTAGTCTGGTTGGGATAATTTGAGGATAGCGCCGGTGACTTTCATGCTTTCTTGATAAAGCACATCTTGGCCCCAACGCTGTAACTGTTTACCTAGCAGAGTTTCTGTTTTTTGGTCTTCCAGATGGGACACTTGTTCAATGCGGCAAGATTGGGCCCCTCCCGAAGCTTCCATCCGCATACAGCCGGTAGTTCCCGAACAAATTACCGTACAACAATCGGCGTGAAGATTAGTAGAACTGAGTTTAATACTAATCAGATCCCCTTGTATCTCACCCCAATCGGCCACGGGAATACCGGCTAATTCCGCCTCAATTAAACGCTGGTCCTGACCGAGGAAACTAATCCGATGAATAGCGTAATCTCCCGACTCGTGAGTATATCCCACCGGTCGCCATTGTAACCGGCTGGCCATCCAACCGAGGAACATAAAAGCTTGGCAAGGATTGCCCTTTTCGTAATCAATAGTGATGCGATCGACTTCCAGAATAGCATCCCGGCGCTCTGGGGGATCAAAAGCCTCGGCGGTTAGTTCTTGCCAAGGAGCGAGACGACTCCAGTTCAGGTCAGCTAATGGTACATCTGTTGCTAATAAATCCCCCACCTGCAGCAGTTCCGTTTCTGGCTCCCGAAAAGTGCTGGAATCGACGATAATCGTATCACATTGACTGGCCAGACGTTTAAATAGTCCATATTCCGCATCGGGACTGGCTTTCCACCAGAGAAATTTTGGCAAACTGGGAATAGTTAACTCGGAAATAATGCCGCCAATTCGTTCCAAAGCTTCCGCCGTACCGCTTAAAGTAACGTATTCACAGCAAACTAAAGTGTTCTGACTACGTTTGTTAACGGGACAATAGGCAGAAACGGAGGCTTTTACCCCTTCATCGGCCTCGGCAGTGGGACAGAGGGTAATAATGCGACAGGGATTGGAAGCAGCGATCGCATCTGCGACCCCAATCGCATCCAAATCGGCGGCGTATTGACGATGATTAGCCCCGTCCTCGGCGTTTTTTTCCGCTTCCCAGGCTGCCCTTAACCGGGCGACAAATTCATCGCTAGAAAGCCCAGTTACTTCTAGTCCTAGGTCCTTTTGGGCGACTTTGATGGCGGCGTGGGTCCGCGGACCGGCAATACCATCAATCGGGCCGGTGTAATAGCCGAGAAGGGTTAACAATTCCTGTACCGCGTCGGGTTCATAGACAATAAAGCTAAAGGTAGTGGCCCGGGTGGCGGCCATACCATCCTCATTATTATTATAGGATTGCCAGATATCGCGCAGTTCCTGCTCGATCACATCGATGGAAACATCTTTCGGTGCTTGCAGGGAGACAATGGGGGGGCTTTGGGTAGTCATGTCAGTTATCAGTTATCAGTTATCAGTTATCAGGGATTCAGTTACCAGTTATCAGTGATTCAGTTACCAGTTATCAGATGTGAGTTATCAGTTATCAGATGTGAGTTTTTAGTTTACTGATTACTGCTCACTGATTACTGTTCACTGTATTAGAGTCGTCGCCAACGACGGCCATCGCGGTTAAGGAGAAATTCCGCTTCTGTGGGTTCCCAGGTACCCGCTTCGTATTGGGGTACGGAGGCAGGATCGGCGGGAGCGTCCCAAGCGGCGAGAGCGGGAGTAACGATGCGCCATGCTTCTTCTACCTCGTCAGAACGGGTAAATAGGGTTTGATCTCCTAACATAGCGTCTAACAGTAGGCGATTATAGGCATCGGCGCTGGTGACACCGAAGGAGGAACCATAGCTAAAGTCCATTTCTACCGTGCGTGTGCGTAATTCCGACCCCGGCATTTTCGCCTCAAAACGGAGGGCAATACCTTCGTTAGGCTGAATTCGCAGACTCAGTACATTTGCATTAGTTTGTTGGGCCGCCGATTGGAAGATTAATAACGGCACATGGCGGAATTGGATGGCAATCTCGGAAACTTTTTTGGGCAGACGTTTACCGGTACGCAGGTAGAAGGGGACACCTTGCCAACGCCAGTTATCGACGATTAATTTCATGGCCACATAGGTGGGAGTGGTCGATTCCGGATTAACCCCCGGTTCTTGCCGATAGCCCAGAATGGGTTTTCCTTTCATCCAACCGGCTTTATACTGGCCGCGGATGGCGGATTTTTCCAGGTTATTAATATCGGCCAGGTGAGTCGCTTGCAGGACTTTGACTTTTTCGCCGCGGACACTATCAGCGTTAATAGCGTTGGGCGCTTCCATGGCCGTCAAGCAGAATAACTGCATCAGGTGATTTTGCACCATATCGCGCAAAGCTCCCGATTTTTCGTAATATCCGGCCCGCTCCTCCACTCCCACGGTTTCGGCCACGGTAATCTGGACGTGATCGATAAATTGACGATTCCAGAGGGGTTCAAAGATAGCGTTAGCAAATCGGAACACCAATAAGTTTTGGACGGTTTCCTTGCCTAAATAGTGGTCAATGCGATAAACTTGGTTCTCCTGACAAACCTCTTGTACGACTCGATTGAGAACTTGGGCAGAACTGAGATCTTTGCCAAAGGGTTTTTCGATCACTAACCGGTGTTTAATCGGGTCTTTCAGCATTCCGGCTGCCCCGAGGTTTTTAAGACCGGGGGGAAAGAAATTAGGAGAAACCGCTAGATAAAAGACTCGATTGCCGCGGGTTCCCCGGATTCCGTCTAATTCTTCCAGAAAAACTTTCATTTTGGCGTAACTTTCCGGATCGTCCATGTTGCCGGGGAAATAGTACAACCCTTGGGCGAAGTCTTGCCAATATTCCTCACTGCCAATCCCGTCGGAAAATTCTTCGATGCCTTGGCGCATCTGTTGGCGAAAATAATCATGACTCCACTCTCGGCGCGCTGTACCGACGATGGTTAATTCGGCCGGCAGTCGTCTTTCCCGTTTCAGTTGATAGAGGGCAGGAACCAGTTTTCTTTGGGTTAAGTCTCCCGATGCCCCAAAAATGACTAAGATTAAGGGTTCTGGGGTTCTTTCTTGTCGCAATCCCACTCGGAGAGGATTTTCGAGCAGCTTTACCATAGGATTTTGTCTAGCCGAGGTGCATTATTTTCCAGTCTAGCGAAAATACTCGACGGGATACCTAAATTGACGCTCCCATCGCACTAAGCGCTTCGGGATTCCCTGTTCATCCAGTTACCTTATCTACTAAGCTTTCACTTAATATAGCGTTTCCCAATCTCATGAGGTACACCAAAATCTTAACTCCTGAATCCCGAATCCTGACTCCTGACTCCTGACTCCTGAATCCTGACTCCTCAAAACCTAAGACTCTGTACCTCACAACTATGGGAATTGCTATAGACAGTGGGTAGTCTGTCCGAGGGCTTGAATTTCTGTCCGCCCGACAGTATTTGCCCGTGCGAGAATGATTAAAGTCAGTAAGAGAGTCGCCTCTCCTACTGCTCTACAAAACGGAACGTGACAATTTCTCGTCATTCCGCTCCTCAACTACACGGGGTTTGTCATTCCTACGTCATTACCAACATATCCTTTACCCAGATG
>NZ_JADBVE010000423.1:0-2579 GCF_020245285.1 Microcystis sp. M31BS1 | reverse complement strand
TGTAATCTACAATCCTTTCAGTGGCAGAAGAGGAAGATTTAAAAACCGACAAAGATTAGAAGTATATAAATTAATCTCAGGAAAATATCAACTTCTAGAGAGTGAGAATAATCGAGTTTGGTTGCCAGAAATTGGCTTGGCACTGGGTTACGAAAAAGGAGAACATATTGCTTGGTATCGGGAATGGTTATACTGGTATGATCGGTCAGGAAATCGCTATCTAACGGCTGAGGAAAGAGCGATGAACGCAGAGGCGATCGCTGCTCAAGAACGGCTGGCGAAACAAGAGGCTGAACAAAAAGCCATCCGGCTGGCTGAAAGGCTCAGAGCGCTTGGCATTAACCCTGATGAAGTGTAAGGTCTGACTTCTCCAAGGTATCAACAACAACCCGCATCACCAATCATGTTTTAACGATGCCATGAGTGCGTCGTGTTCCGCAGCTGTTATGCCAAGAGTTGCGGCCTCGTGCTGTAATTTTCTGGCAATAATAGATAAGCTGGGACGACCTACCATAAGGCTGACAATTTCATCATCTGGTATAAGTGCCAGTGCTTCCCTAATTTCTTTGGCTGTGCCTTGGATTACTGTTGCTTGTGTAGTCATGATTTTTGATCATTCTAGGGCGAATCCTAGCATAATTCACAATTTAAGAAATTTTTACATTTTGCTCCCTGATGGCTTACTCCCAATTACAGGGGCGATAGATGCGATCGCAACCATTCCTCCAAATCTTCGGGTTGGGTAAAATCTAACAAAGCTTCTCCTAAAGCTTCCAGTTGATTAATTGAGAGAGCTTGAATTTGCGATCGCCTTTCAGGAGTCACTTCACCGATCCGACGCGAGAGGAGCCGCAGGATGAGCGCAGATTCTCCTTCCTGACGACCTTCCTCGCGACCGTCCTCCTTGGCTTCACGATATACCCTTGTATCTGCCAATTGTAGTCCTAGCATTGCATCAACCTCCTGCCGACTCAAGTTAGTCAACTTATACACCATAGCGATTTAGCCAAAGCACTAGGTCGTTTAATGCTGTAAAATCCAACAAAGCCTCAGCCAAGTACTCTAATTGCTCGATTTCTAGAGCCTGAATCCGGGCAGCCAACACCTCATCCACCGCACCAAAGCGACGTTGCAATAGACGCAAAATCAGGGCAGATTCTCCTTCCAGTCGTCCTTCCAGTCGTCCTTCCAGTCGTCCTTCCAGTTGTCCTTCCAGTCGTCCTTCTTCCTTGGCTTCACGATATACCCTTGTATCTGCCAATTGTAGTCCTAGCATTGCATCAACCTCCTTTCGACTCAAGTTAGTAAATTTATACACCATAATTGTGGCAATCATTTCTATTATGGCGCGACCTGCTTCTGGATCTGGAATTTGCTGTTGGGTTCTTGCTAGTAAATAGCGGGCCGCTTCTGGTGCTTGGGTTTCTTCCACAGTAGTGAGTACCATCAGGGCAACCCCTAGGGGTAACTGCTGAATTTCCCCTAATTCTTTCAGATAAATTCGATGCACCTGATTACAATTGAGGAGCGCTCGGTAGGGATGGGTGTTACTTTGTTCTAGACTACGGGTGGGATAGATGACAACAATGTGCCAATCGGTAAATCGTTCTCGCTGGCGATAAAAATACAAAAATGATTCGCCGAAAACCCGTTCATAGAGTCGTTCGTCTTTTTGAAATTGCACTTCGCAAAAATAGATCACCCCGCTACTATCATTATCGGGTGGCAGGAATACGCCATCGATCTCAAATTTGGGTTCTTTGACGGCTACGGAGTCAAATCGGTATTCGGTGGCATTAGCAGGTGGGTTTTCCAGTAAATCGAAGAGAAGGGAGGGGGATTGTTGGAAAAGCCGGTAAAATATCGAGTCTCGTTTCATGATGATCGGGATTGCACCATAGCTCTTTCCCGATCTTCCCATAAAACCCCCAAAAAAAGAGAGAGGAAACCCGTACCTCCTCTCCCTTGAGACATTATTTTCCAGCTTTGCGGACAGCACCCCTGATTTATTCTCCCCTTTGACTCTTGCATGAGTGCCTGAGTGCCTCTCCTAACCAAGAAATTAAGGTTCTTCGGTTTGTCTTATGCAATGGACGGGGTTATAAGGAATGAAACCCTTATAGAGAAAGACATTACCGCAATTTTTGTCAATTGTTTGCGATCTAGAGTGAACTAATCAATTAAATCCCTTACCAGATAAGGATTTAGTCGATTTATGCCCCCCTATCGAACCATACCAAGTCCCGAAGAGCCGAAATTAATCAGGTTGATGACATTAAAGAAAGCCTTGAGCCGAGTTTTGATGAAGTGCTTTGAGAAACTGCACAAAAACAACGAAATCTAAAACCGTAATTTTCTGTTAGAATTGGCAGTAATTAAACACCACGCTTGTAGGAGCTATGGTTAACCTCACCTATAACAAAAATCGACCTCTTCCTAGCGCCGAAGAATTGCCCTCTTCCGATGAAACTCCAGTGGACAATCAGTTACAGAATGATCTTCCCAACCTACTGCTAAATTTATTAGCCTTAATTTGGTCTGGTCGAGATGATTGGTATTTTGGGGTAGATATGGCTGTT
>NZ_JADBVE010000422.1:0-32001 GCF_020245285.1 Microcystis sp. M31BS1 | reverse complement strand
GGTCGGTTTGAAATTCGGTATGAAGAATTAATTCCTCTGACTGCAAAAAAATCAGAGAATCGGCACGAATGGGGTCTAATTGTAATTCCGTCGGGTCGAGGACGGTTAAGGAGAGGGGAGAACCCAATAACCAAGTGGCTAGATCATCGGAGAAGTTTTCGGCAATAAATTTACAAATATTATCAAACATCGTCAGCGTTTTGTCTTTGTAATTGCTACCATCCACATCAATAAATTCAAGATTACTTGCTATAAATTCCTTAACAATTAAGCTAGATAACCCCCCGATAATTAGTAAAATTCTTTGATTTTATGGTAATCTTTGAACCAAGCTTACGAAATATTATATCACCGATTCAGATAGATCATGATTTAATCTTGTTTTAAGTTCACAAACATAATTAACGGTAGCATAATCTGTCTTAATAATTAACTTTACTTCAGCCAGTAATTGACCAGATATATAGGGTTTATCTTCAATATTTTCCTGAAAATTAGGTAAGGATTCCAGACAGTTCAAATATTTATGAAATAGGGAATATTTGGGATACATAAGCAATAAAAATTTACCTTTTTTCTAAGATTAGTAAATATTCAGATTTCATGCCATCAGGATTTTTATTCTTGCGAGATTTGAATAATTGTCTGGTTTTAATTCTATCCTCAAAGACGGTATTAAAGATAAAGCCATTTTCCTGAAAATATTCCCCTAATATTCGCCAAGTTTCTACTTCCACTCCATCCACTTTCGGATTACCCACAAAAATGCAAGCTTTCCCAGCTTGTTTTAATTTTCTGGTGGCATTTTCTAAAGCGTTGATAGTGTGACAAAAATAGGAATCGAGTATTTTATGTAAATTCTCTTTCTCTAAACTTGATCTCACTTGATTTAAGGTTTCGGTTTCGATTAATCTGGTAGCCTGTCGGTAGGGAATTTCTAGCTTAGAGATTTTTTGCACTTCTTTTTCTGTATATCCTAACCAATATAAATCTAGTTTTGCTGTTCTGATATATTCCTGTGCTTGCAGATAGGGGGGGGAACTAATTAAACAATCTAACTCTAGATTTTGCTCAATCTCAAAAGTGGCACTATCTACTCCTCCATAAAAAAGCACCTGATTATAATTGCGCCAAGTTACGGTAATATATTGATTGACGCTGGTTAAAGTTTCAAAACTCATCTCTTTAATCGTTCGTTTTAATTCCTCTTGCCAATTTCTTTGTAATAGTTCCTGTATATCTGATTTTTTGTATTTCGATTGAAATAATTTAGGTTTGGTATGTTCTGCATAGGAAAACTGTTTACTAACTTTCACTAAAACCGCTTGAATGATCTGGGAATACAAATCAGGTTCTAGACTTTTTTGACCTGCCCAAAGTTTCTGTAAAACTGCTAAAATATCCTCTGGATACCAATAGTTTAAATTTGACCACTGAGGGATAAATTTATCCTCATTGGCAAAAACTTCTAAGATTTTTTTATCTAACTCTGAGTAACTCAATGGTTCTTGGTGTTCTGTGATCTTAATCGGTATAATATGGTTTAAAAGATAATTAAGGTCAGTTAAAACCGCGTTTCTTTGACAAAGTTTAGCCTCTAAACCAACCGTACCCGAACCAGCAAAAGGATCGATAATCCAATCATCATTTTTAGTATAATTATCAAGACAAAATCTCACCACTTGGGGAATAAATTTAGCAGGATAATAATAGATGCCGTGGGTTAGATAACTGGTGCTGGTGATTTCTGGCACTAAATCTCGAAAAGAAACTAATCGCGGGGTTCCCCGATTAATTTCTTCTAAATTATTAGAATCGAAAAGTTCTAAGTAGGGAGGCACAATTATTTGTAGGATAGGTTAGCGGTAGTGTAACATGAGCGGGCGTTGGGTTTCATGCTTCAACCCAACCTACGTTCATCTTATATTTAATTCCACCCACCCACTTAACTGCATGATTCGGCTATCAATTCTCCCTAGGGTGGACTAGCCAATTAAAATAAAGATTAAAACCGTAGTTGATCAATATTCTAACTTATCGTCCCCTAACCTAACCGACAACTCAGCTTTTTTACTTTTTACTTAACGTGATATACTGCCAGAGGAAAAAATGACGTTTTAATTAGTCTGCGTGAATAGCCAATCCTCGACGATCATAGAACAGGTTAGAGTCCTTGACCCCCTGACACAAACCGATCGCATTGCCGATGTCTGGATTGAGGAGGGGGTAATTAAAGCGATCGAATCTCAGCTTCCCCCAAGAGAAAATAGTAACTATATTTCCGGTCAAAACTGTATTTTTGCCCCCGGATTAGTCGATCTCTACAGTCATTCCGGGGAACCCGGCCACGAGGACAGAGAAACCCTCGCATCTTTGCTCAAAGCGGCCACGGCCGGAGGCTGCACCCGGGTGGCAATTCTCCCCAATACTCTCCCACCCCTCGATCACCCCGCACTGATTAGCACATTACAGCAAAAAAGTCAAGGGTTTTTTGACTCAAAATCGACTCGTCTGCATTTTTGGGCAAGTCTCACCCTAGGAAGACAAGGGCAAAAAATGACGGAATTAGCCGATTTAATGCCGGTAACGGTGGGTTTTACCGATAATCGCAGTCTGGAAGATTTGGGACTGTTGCGGCACTTATTGGAATACCTAAAACCCTTCGGTAAAAATATTGCCCTTTCCCCCGTAAATCAGCAATTAAAGGGTAATGGAGTCATGCGTGAGGGAGAAACCTCGATTCGCCTAGGTTTACCGGGGGATCCTGCTATTTCCGAAACCACTGCTTTAGCCACAATTTTAGAAATCGTCGGCGAAATTAATACACCTGTTCACCTAATGCGAATTTCTACCCGTCGAGGAGTGGAATTAATTCGCGAGGCAAAAATGCGGGGATTGCCGATAACCGCTAGTGTGACGTGGTTGCATCTGCTCTTAAATACAGGATCGATCGCCAGCTACCATCCCAGTTTACACCTCGCTCCCCCCTTGGGCAACGAAAGCGATCGCAAGGCGTTAATTGCGGCAATTAAGGAGGGAATTATCGATGCAATCGCGATCGATCATCGTCCCTATACCTACGAAGAAAAAACCGTCTCTTTTGCAGAAGCACCCCCCGGCGCAATCGGGTTAGAATTAGCTTTACCGCTACTCTGGGAAAAATTAGTAATAACTGGGCAATTATCAGCTTTACAATTATGGCAAGCGCTTAGTCTCAATCCCTGTCATTGTTTACAACAAAAACCGGCATCTCTCAACCCGGGTAATCCCGCAGAAGCAATTCTTTTTCATCCCCAAGCAAGCTGGAAAGTAACAGCAAATAATCTTCACTCCCTCAGTCATAATACTTTCTGGTTAAATCAAACAGTTACGGGAAAAGTGTTAGAAATGTGGAATTTTTAAAGGGTGGCTAATTTCTATCTTGAGACTCTCCTAGTTTTTTGGATAATGATCAGCTAGAATTCTAGAGAGAACTAGAGTAAGGCCATGGAAAAAGAACTGGTATCGGAAAAGCGCGGTTATCTGCTTCGCACGGTGGCAGAAGCTAAAGAAATTGTCCTTAATTGGTTGCGGGAAATAAATTTAGTTAATGCGATTAAATTAGGTTTACCAGAAGTGGATGACAGATATCACATTTGGCGAATTCCTTTATGTAATGAACAGAAAAAAACCGTTGGGGAAGTGGTGATCGATGCCTACACCACCGAAATTTTAGCCGATAGGACAACCCGGACTGAAATTATTATCGCTCGTTTGTTAAAACAGGATGAATCTAAATTAGAAACCCGCAAGAAAACCAAAAAAGAATACAAGCTTTCCTCTCTGAGAAATACCATCGGATTTGGTGATTGTAGTGAACTTTTGGAGGAAATGCCAGCAGAAAGTGTTGATTTAATCTTTACCTCACCACCCTATTTTAATGCTCGCCCGGAATATTCGGAATTTGAAGAATACGAAACCTATCTATTGAAGCTGCGACAGGTGATCAGAAAATGCCATCGAGTTTTGAGTGAAGGACGTTTTTTTGTCATTAATATTTCTCCCGTGCTGTTGCGTCGTGCTTCCCGTAATCAAGCTTCTAAACGTATTGCTGTCCCCTTTGATTTGCATCGAATTTTTATTGAGGAAGGTTACGATTTTATTGATGATATTATTTGGCTAAAACCAGAGGGAGCAGGGTGGGCAACTGGTAGAGGACGCAGATTTGCCGCTGATAGAAATCCTCTCCAATACAAAACTGTGCCGGTGACTGAATACGTTTTAGTCTATCGTAAACACACGGATTTACTCATCGATTGGCATATTCGTAATCATCCCGATCAAGAAGTAGTAAAAGCCTCAAAAATTGCCGATGGTTATGAACGCACTAATGTCTGGAAAATTAACCCATTCACTAACTCAAAACATCCCGCCGCTTTTCCCGTAGAATTGGCAGAAAAAGTGATTACCTATTACTCTTTTAAAGGCGATGTGGTTTTAGATCCCTTTGCTGGTTCAGGAACCGTGGGACTAGCGGCCGCTTCTTTAGATAGACGTTTTGTTTTATTCGAGAGTAATTTTAATTATATTGAACTGATACGAAAGCTAATTACTGAAGGCAATAAGACTGATTTAGACTCAGTTATTTGGCTTAAGTAGGTAGGCGTTAAAAATTATCAGATGCCCCCCTTATTAAGGGGGGATTAAGGGGGGACTAAGGGGGGATCGGCACCCCCCTTATCAAGGGGGGCAGGGGGGATCGAACCTAAAATCCATTTTTAATTTAATTATAACCAGCTACTTAATTGTCCGTTAGAAAACTAACAATGAGCGAGGTAAACACCATGACAGCCGGTAAAAGTCACGCTTATTTTACTCCAAAAGACTATCTAGAAATAGAGAAAATTAGTCCCATTAAACATGAATATATACAAGGGCAAATCTTGGCGATGGCGGGGGCCAGTAAAGCCCATGTTATCATCACAGGTAATCTTTCGGCCCAATTAATTAATCATTTACGGGGTAGTGGTTGTCTTGCCTATGCTACCGATATGAAAGTGCGTCTCCCTAGCTTAAATATCTTCTATTATCCCGATTTTGCCATTACTTGTGACCAACTCGATCGAGTTTCCCAGGAAGATTTTATCCTGCATCCGCAAGTGATTATCGAAGTTTTATCCGACTCTACGGCAGCCTTTGATAGAGGCGATAAATTTGCCGATTATCAAACTATCCCCGAATTAGAGGAATATCTATTGATCGAACAAAAACAAGTCCTAATCGAACAATATCAACGTCAATCTAATAACCTCTGGATTCCCCATATTTATCAAGGGGGAGATTTAATCACTATTAACTGTATTAACTTTTCTTGTCCGATAGAAATTCTTTATCAAAACCTAGAAATTCTTAGCTAGAATCTTGACCGTAAAAATAGTCAAATGGGGTCAGGTATTAGGAGAAATTTACCCTATTTCCTAACCCCCCAACAACTTAGATAATTAACCCCTTTGTCGAGTATTGATCACCTCACCGGCTGCATTAACTAACTCTAGCTGTAGCGGCATTTGTCCCATAGCGTGAGTGGAACAACTTAAACAGGGATCATAGCAACGAATACCCGCTTCCACCCGGTTTAACATCGCTTCAGGAATTTCGCCACCATGGATATAATGTTGGGCGATTTGTTTCACCGTTTGATTCATGGCTAAATTATTATTACCCGTGGCAATAATTAAATTCACCGTTTCAATCAAACCATTCTCATCCACTTTATAATCATGGAATAAAGTACCCCGGGGCGCTTCACTAACTCCCACCCCTTGCAGATTATTAATTCCTGCTTCGGCGCGACAGCGTGGAGAAACTATATCGGGATCGTCGATTAAAAGTTCGATACGCTCTAAACAGCCTAAAATCTCCACTAATCGGGCATAATGATAGTAAAAAGAAGAGGTGGCTACACCACCGACCCGATGGCGATATTCCCGTAACTCGATATCCGCCCCCTCCGTGCCAAAATGGGAACAAACATTTAAGCGCGCCAACGGACCAACCCGATAGATACCGTTGGGATAACCGAGGGGTTTATAGTAGGGAAACTTCAAATAAGACCATTTTTCTACTGATTCGCCGATATAATCGCGATAATTGTCTTCGCTCAGGTTATCGGCCACGATATTGCCTTGACTATCGGTAAAACGAATATGACCACCGTAGTGTTCCCACTCGTCCCGTTTACCGACCAATCCCATAAACAGGGAAGGGAAATTACCAAAAGCGGCGATTTCTATGGTTAAATCGTCCAGAAGTCTTTTAAACAGGTTTAAAGCCGTGTAAAGAGTCGCTTTAGACTCCGGCAGTCGTTCTTTAATCCATTGTCGCCCTTCTTCGCTCAGGGGAGAACGCACACCTCCCGGGACAGACCAAGCGGGGTGAATTTTTTTTGCTCCCAAAAGTTCAATAACTTTCTGTCCAAATTGACGTAAACGGATGCCTGCTCGCGCTAGGTCAGGATCGGCGGCGATTAAACCGAAAATATTCCGTTTAGCCGGGTCACTTTCCCAACCAAGCAGAAAATCGGGACTGCTAAGATGGAAAAAGCTTAAAGCATGGGATTGGGTTAATTGTCCCAAATTCATCAAGCGCCGCAGTTTTTCCCCCGCAGGGGGGATTTGCACCGCTAGAATTTTATCGCCGGTTTTGGCGGCACAAAGCAGGTGACTAACGGGGCAAATGCCGCAAATCCGGGCAGTAATTCCCGCCATCTCCCACATCGGCCGTCCCTCGCAGAATTTCTCAAAACCACGATACTCGACCACATGAAAACGCACGTCATCCACTTCCCCCCCATCGTCAAGGAAAATCGAGATCTTGGCATGGCCTTCGATCCGGGTGACGGGATCGATAACGACGGTTTTAGTCATAGTAAGTCCTCATTGTTCAGGAGTTTCACAGAACGGCATTGTGGAGATTGCGATCGAGCTTGGTTTCAAAGATAATTTATCCCGATCTCCGCCCTGCTGTTTCTATGATAGTTATTACCCTCCTAGCAATCCTAATTTTTTTGACAATTTTTTCCGATTCTCAATCGGAAAAAAAATTAAAATTTTGTAGCAAATACTACAGAAAATAGTTCGGGAATCCGCAATGATTGTGTCTCTCTTTGCTGGTGTTGATCGGTCATTATATATATAGAAGTCGGTTCTCGGCTGTTAGTCTTCCTCTCAAGGCTGAGGGCGAAAGGGTCGGAATTCAGCTAGATTGTTGACGGCTAATCGGGAAAATCACCTTTTTGTTTTGTAATCTTACCTAACAGTATCAGCGGCACTGCCGAGGATTCAGGAAAAAGCGACCCAAAAACAAGCGATTGTAGTTGATAGTTCTAGGCTGTAATACTTTTGTTCTGGATGTTGGGAGAAAAAGGATAAACTTAACATCATACCAAAGAATGAATTAGCTTTGAACCTTTAGGGGATTGTCTGCGTCTAAAAGCACAGGATACAATCAAAGGAATTCCGAATCGAACTCATACCGACTTCAGATAAGCCAGACTCACCCGCGAGTCGGAATAGTAACAGACTTTTTCTGTGTCAAGGAGTCACCACCAAACCAATGCCCACAGCAAAAACCAACCAAACTCAACCACAGCCCACCCTCAATGCCGATATGGTGCGTACCTATCTGCACGAAATTGGGCGGGTTCCCCTCCTAACTCACGAACAAGAAATTATTTACGGCAAACAAGTCCAACGGATGATGAGCCTGTTAGAAGCGAAAGAAGGACTATCGAAACAATTAGGACGGGAACCACAGCACTTGGAGTGGGCGGATTCGGTGAATTTAAGCGAAAATGAACTGGATCGCGCCTTGAAAACCGGCGATCGAGCTAAACGGAAAATGATTGAAGCTAACCTCCGCTTGGTGGTTGCGATCGCTAAGAAATATCAAAAGCGGAACATGGAATTCCTAGATCTAATTCAAGAGGGTAGTCTGGGATTAGAAAGAGGTGTAGAGAAATTTGATCCCACCAAAGGTTATAAATTTTCTACCTATGCCTACTGGTGGATTCGACAAGCGATTACCCGTGCGATCGCTCAACAGGCCCGCACCATTCGTTTACCCATCCATATCACCGAAAAACTGAATAAAATCAAAAGAACCCAGCGCGAACTCGCCCAAAAACTGGGCAGAAGTGCCACTCCCGCCGAGATTGCCCTAGAATTAGAGCTAGAACCCGCTCAAATCCGCGAATATCTCAGTATGGCTCGTCAACCCATCTCCCTTGATGTGCGCGTCGGCGATAACCAAGATACGGAATTGTCGGAACTATTAGAAGATAGCGGAGTTTCTCCCGATACCTTCATCACCCAAGAGTTATTACGGCAAGACTTAGCCAATCTCCTGGCCGAATTAACCCCCCAACAACGGGAAGTGATTACTCTCCGTTTCGGTTTAACCGATGGCAAAGAGTTATCCCTAGCCAAAATCGGTCAGAGAATGAACATCAGTCGGGAACGAGTGCGACAATTAGAACACCAGGCTCTGGCTCATTTACGCCGTCGCCGGGCTAACGTCAAGGAATATATTGTCGCCAGTTAGTAAAATTAGCAAATAACCAAGAAGGAGAGCGCAAGCTCTCTTTTTTTTGGGTTTATTATTGCTAAATTTTTAACCAACCTGAACAAAAAAAGGGTAAATTTTGCCAGTGTACTTAGGGTTGGCTGAAAAAGTTTTTCGTGGGGACAGGGTGTGGGGTGTAGGTTTTTACCGATTTTGAGGGGGTCAATTACCTAATTTTCAGGGAAAAAGTGCCTAAATTTCCCCCCCCCGATCACTCCCAGATCTGGTAATTTTTGATTGACAAAAAGTCTAAAAGTTTTACCCAACAAGGTTTTTAGATTTATTCAGCAAGCTCTAAGTATCTTTTCAGAACTGGGGAGGGGAGAGAAAGGAACCTCCAGAGGCGGCAATCCCTATAAATGGGCGCGCAGAGACTCTTACGCAGTTTAAATTCAGTACAGCTTACCACAACCGACAGCGAGGCGAGTAGCACCGGCGGGTATTTTATCGAATAAAAAAGAGATTTCAGGTTAAAAATTAAATAAAGAGCATAAATAAGCTTATTTATGCTCTTTAATACCTAATTACAGGCTTGTTTAAGTGATGACAAGCTAATTATCCTCTAGTCTTCGTTAAAAATTAATTAATAATTATTCTCAATTATTTGAGGTGACTACTCTAGCTGCGATCCAAGATTCATGCTGAAAAGCCTTGATTTTCAAAGGCTAAACCGGCTAAAAATACTGATGTATCAAAGGATATCGAGCAACTGTAACAATTCTTAACTTGACTGTATTGAGAATTATTCTAAACTAAGACTTAAAGCTTATTGCACATTATTATCAATAAGCTTGGTTCTATTTTCGTTAAAAGATGCCATGCAGACCTACGACAATCCTCAGATCAAGTACGACTGGTGGGCAGGAAATGCCCGTTTTGCCGATAAATCAGGCTTATTTATCGTTGCCCACGTTGCCCAAGCTGCTTTAATCGCTTTTTGGGCAGGAGCCTTCACCTTATTTGAAATTTCCCAGTATCGCCCCGATATAGCCATGGCAGAACAGGGCTTAATTTTACTGCCGCACCTGGCCACTTTAGGCTTTGGAGTCGGAGAAAAGGGGCAAATCATCGACATCTATCCCTTTTTCGTGATTGGCTCAATTCATCTGATTTCTTCGGCAGTTTTGGGAGCAGGAGCCTTATTTCACCTGTTAAGAGTCCCAGAAACCCTGAAAGATTCCTCCGGTCCGGGGAAAAAATTCCATTTCGATTGGAGTGAACCCCGACAATTAGGAGTTATTCTCGGTCATCACCTGCTCTTTTTAGGTATAGCTGCATTATTATTAGTGGCCAAAGCTATGTACTGGGGGGGATTATACGACGCAACTATCGGCGCTGTCCGAGTCGTTAGTGAACCAACCCTCGATCCTTGGGTTATCTATGGCTATCAAATCCACTTCGCTACTGTGGACAATCTCGAAGATTTAGTCGGTGGTCATATCTACGTCGGTTTAATGTTAATTGGGGGCGGTATCTGGCATATTATCGTTCCCCCGCTCAAATGGGCGAGAAATGTGCTGATTTTCTCCGGAGAAGCCATTTTATCCTATTCTTTGGGCGGAATTGCCCTCGCTGGTTTCGTGGCCGCCTATTTCTGTGGGGTAAATACCCTCGCTTATCCAGTCGAATTTTACGGGCCAATTTTAGAAGTGAAGTTAGGAATTGCTCCCTACTTTGCCGACACGGTGAAATTGCCCTTCGGAGTGCATACGGCGCGTTGTTGGTTAGCTAATGCCCACTTTTTTCTCGCTTTCTTCTTTTTACAAGGTCATCTCTGGCACGCTTTACGCGCGATGGGTTTTGACTTTAAACGAGTAGAAAAAGCCTTAAATGCGATAGAAGCCTAGTTTTTTCAAGGAAGATTAGGATAAATTATCGATTTTCCTAATTTTCCCCGCTGATCAATCTTTCTAACTGTCCCTTATGCCTTACTGTACCTGTTGTAACACCAAATTGCTGCATCACATTGGACGCTCTCGCTCTTATTGGTACTGTAGTTCTTGCCGGCAGGAAATGCCAGTTTCAGAGGCCGAAAACTGTAATCAGGGGCTTTATTCCCTATCAAGGAGAATTAAGAGTTAAACTCACTTATTTCGCAACAAGGACAAATTTTATGGCAAAAATTGGCTTATTTTTTGGCACGCAAACCGGCAAAACCGAAACGGTAGCGGAAATGATTCAGAAAGAATTTGGAGGTGAGGCAATTGTAGAATTACACGATATCTCCTCCGCTTCTACCGAGGATTTTGCCCCCTACGATGCCCTGATTATCGGTTGTCCCACATGGAATATCGGCGAATTACAAAGCGATTGGGAGGGTTTTTACGATGAATTGGATGACATTGATTTCGTCTCCAAAAAGGTCGCTTATTTCGGGATGGGGGATCAAATCGGTTATGCGGATAACTTTCAAGATGCTCTGGGGATACTGGAAGAAAAAATCGCCTCCCTGGGGGGTAAAACCGTCGGTTACTGGCCGACAGAAGGTTACGATTTTAACGAGTCGAAAGCCCTAAAAAATGGCAAATTTGTCGGTTTAGCCCTCGATGAAGACAACCAATCCGATTTAACTGAACAACGGATCAAAACCTGGGTCGCGGGACTTAAGGGCGAATTTGGCGTTTAGTTAGCTATCAATCAGTTATCAGTTATCAGTTATCAGTTATCAGTTACCAGTGAATAGTATTAAGTGGCTAGTTCGCAGCTTTCTTTTCATCGATTACTGATTACTGTTTACTAATCACTGAAAAATCCCCTATATCCTTGATTATTATGTCTCGATTACCTGATGCAGTTTGGATTAATGTTAACCCCAGTTTTCGCCGTTTTGATCGCCCAGTGTTGGATTTTTTAGCCAGGGAAATTGCGATCGCTGATTGGCAATACTGTCAATCTCTTGATGAGCCAGCTTCTCTTGATATTGCCTTGGTATTAATACAAGATTACCTGAAACAATGCGATCGACCGCTGCATTTAGTCGGCCACGGCACGGGGGGATTAGTAGGATTACTGTATGCGCGTCGTTATCCGGAAAGGGTAAAATCCTTAACTTTGCTCTCTGTGGGAGTCTATCCGGCGATCGATTGGCAAGCTCATTATTATGTGCTATCAAAATTACTGCCTTGTTCTCGTCAAACTCTGCTCAATCAATCGGTTCACAATCTTTTTGGTCATCAATCCTGCGCTTTAACCCAAGAATATCGCTATCTCTTGGAAGAGGATTTATTATTGTCCCTTTCTCCCCATAATCTCTATCAGAATGCCCATTTCGCCCCGGGGACAGTTCCCGTACCCCTGTTAATCTGTGGGGGAGATATCGATACGATTATCGATCAGCATTTATTGCAGGGATGGCAGCCCTGGTTAAAGTCAGGCGATCGCATTTGGAGTTGTCACAAAGGGCGTTATTTTTTCCACTATTCCCACCCCTACAGCGTCAGTCAAGAGATTTTTAGTTTTTGGCGATCTCTAGTTCCACAGGAATTTCTTTCTGAGCCAACTGTAATTATTCCTTAATTGACAAAAATCGAGATTTATGTTAAGGCTAATACCGCTCTTTTGTCCGATCGCGATCTGGATAACGCTGCTGTTCTTTTTTACTGCTCTTTTTCTTGCTGTTGCCCAAGGGCGCCGGCAGTTGCAAAAGCTGCATCGAATTCCCTGTAGTCGCTGTGTTTTTTGTACTGGAGATTATCGCTTGAAATGTGCGGTGCATCCAATGCGCGCTTTTTCGGAAGAGGCGATCGATTGTCGGGATTTTGAGCGAGAAATTCAGGAAAATCAGAAAATGGGTTTCTTGAAGAAACCTGTTTTCTCAGTTTCTTTTCTCGTCATCATAACCTGGATTCTGGCTGTTAAGTTGAGAATATCGTCGATAATACCTGCTTTTTAAAGTAGGGAGACTTCCAGTTTGAGCGGTAAGCTAAGTAGTCATGCAAAATTAATTACCTGCCCGATCGAGCTAAAACCCTTACGGGGCAATGATCGTCATGTGTAAATAATTTTGCCTAGGTACTTATCAGCGTTGAGCTTGCCGCTAGAGGATTTGAGCGCATTTTTCTCTCAGACATCAGCCCTGCTCTGCTAAGATGATAATGATTATCGTTTTAACTGGCAATGGTCAATCAAATTAGGTATCCTCTAACAGAAAGCCCCGTTATCGAGGAAGATTCGCAAAAAATCGTAAAAATACGTCATACTTGCGCCCATGTCTTAGCAATGGCCGTACAAACTCTCTTTCCTGAAACCAAAGTTGCTATTGGTCCTTGGACAGAAACGGGATTTTACTACGATTTCGATCGCCAAACACCCTTTACCCCCGAAGATTTGGAGAAAATAGCGGCAGAAATGGGGCGAATTATCGGGAAAAACCTGCCAATTATCCGAGAAGTGCTGGAAAGAAGCGAAATTACCGCAGAAATCGAGCGCCTTAATCAACCCTACAAAAAGTTAATTTTAGAGAGAATTCCCCCAGATGAAACCATTACCCGTTATTTTATCGGTAGTCCGGACGCAGGACGGAGCGATCGAGAACCCTCGTTAATTGATGGCGCTGTTTCTCCCCCAGAAGAATTTTGGTGGGATCTGTGTGCGGGACCCCATCTCAACTCGACGGGGGAAATTAACCCAGATGCTTTCGTCTTGGAGAGTGTAGCGGGTGCTTATTGGCAAGGAGATGAAAAACAGCCGCAATTACAGCGAATTTACGGCACAGCTTGGCAAACCCCCGCAGAATTACAAAATTATCTCCAACAAAAAGAAGAAGCGCAGCGACGAGATCATCGCAAATTGGGACAACAATTAAAATTATTTAGCATCCAAGAAGATGCCGGTGGCGGCTTAGTTTTTTGGCATCCCCGGGGTGCAACAATGCGTTATTTAATCGAAGATTATTGGCGCCAAGCTCATTTAGAAGCGGGTTATCAATTTCTTTATACTCCCCATCTAGCTAATTTAGATCTGTGGAAAACTTCTGGACATTGGGACTTTTATCGCGACAATATGTTTGAGGCGATCGAGTTAGAACAGCAAAGCTATCAAATTAAGCCGATGAATTGTCCTTTTCATGTTTTAACCTATCAAAATGACCTGCATTCCTATCGAGAATTTCCCCTCAGATGGGCAGAATTAGGCACAGTTTATCGTTACGAGCGATCGGGGGTTTTACACGGATTAATGCGGGTAAGAGGTTTTACTCAAGATGATGCTCATATTTTCTGTTTACCAGAACAAATTGCCGCAGAGATTCTAGGAGTTTTAAATTTAACCGAGAAAATTCTTTCCGATTTTGGCTTTACTAATTATCAGGTAAATTTATCGACTCGCCCCAGTAAATCCGTGGGTAGCGATAGTGTTTGGGAATTGGCAACCGCGGCTCTAATTGAGGCCTTAAATGCTAAAAAGTGGGATTATATTGAGGATCAGGGAGGTGGGGCTTTTTATGGTCCGAAAATTGATATAAAAATTCAAGATGCGATCGGTAGAATGTGGCAATGTTCAACGATTCAGGTCGATTTTAACTTGCCAGAACGCTTTGATATGCAATATGTCGCTAGGGATGGTAGTCGCGAAAGACCGATTATGATTCATCGAGCTATTTTTGGCTCTTTGGAAAGATTTTTTGGTATTTTAATCGAGAATTATGCGGGAGATTTTCCTCTCTGGTTAGCACCTATTCAAGTCCGTTTATTACCCGTTAGTGATGAACAGCATCATTATGCTTTAGAGGTAGCAATGCAGTTAAAACAAGCTGGTTATCGAGTGGAAATCGATAAAAGTGGTGAGCGTTTAGGTAAACAAATTCGTACAGGAGAACTAGAAAAAATCCCTGTCTTAGCTGTGATTGGAAAACGAGAAGTTAGCAGTAAAACTCTAAGTGTTCGCACTCGACAAGGGGGTGATCTAGGTTCGATGACGCTGGCAGATTTATTAGAAAAAATGCAAACAGCGATCCTATCTAAAACTAATCTCTGAAACTTTTGTATAAACCAGCAATTAGTGGATATCGATCCCCTCCAAGCGAATTTAACAGGGTTGAGAAAAGCCTATTTTCTGCCAATTAATTAACTTACAAGTGGGTTAGCTGCCATGAGTTCTTTGATAATTCCTCTCTCCGATTCCCTCCCTTGCTTACCAAAATCGGGAATGCCTGTCACGATTATTACTGGTTTTTTAGGGAGTGGAAAAACCACCTTACTAAATCATATTCTTGACAATAAAGAAGGGTTAAAAGTTGCCGTATTAGTCAATGAGTTTGGAGATATTAATATTGATTCTCAATTGCTTGTTTCCATCGATGAAGATATGGTAGAATTGAGTAATGGCTGTATTTGTTGTACGATTAATGATAGTTTAATTGAGACAGTCTATCAGGTCTTAGAAAAGGAAATTCCCGTGGACTATCTAATCATTGAAACCACAGGATTAGCCGATCCTTTGCCAATTATTCTGACCTTCTTGGCCACAGAATTAAAATATCTGACTCGCTTAGATTCTATTATTACCCTCGTGGATTCTGAAACCTTTACTGCCGATCATTTTGATAGTAATATTGCCCTTAGTCAAATTCGTTATGGTGACGTGGTAATTCTCAATAAAATAGATCGAGTCAGTTCCAAGAAATTAGATGATTTAGAAAAGTTTATTCGTCGAGAAAAAGAGGGTATAAGACTCCTAAAAAGTAGTTATGGTCAGGTTCCTTTGGGTTTATTGTTAGATCTAGGTTTAACTAAAGAAGAATTGTATAAAGTTCAGTTGAGAGACTTTCAAAAAAATCGCCCAATCTCCAGTGATAATCAATCTCCTGAAGACTTTAATTTTGTCTCCTTTGTTAGCGATAAACCATTTAATCTAGATAAATTTGAACCTTTTCTCACGGAAAAAATGCCGATCAATGTTTTTCGAGCTAAAGGGATTCTCTGGTTTCAACAAAGCGATTTAAAACATATTTTTCAATTGAGCGGTCTTCGTTACGATCTGCAAGCAGTAGAATGGGACACTGTACCCAACAATCAATTAGTTTTTATCGGCAGAAATTTGAATAAAGAGGAAATCTTGACACAATTAAACGAATGCTTGGCTAGTTCTCAAAAAATTAAAAAGCACAAACTAAGTAGGTAGGTGTTAAAAGTTTTCAGACACCCCCCTTATTAAGGGGAGATTAAAGGGGGGATTGAGGGGGGATCGGCACCCCCCTTATCAAGGGGGGCAGGGGGGATCGAACCTAAAATCCATTTTTAATTTAATTATAACCAGCTACTTATGAATAATTTATGGATAAAAACTTTAAAATTTAACGAACCCTCGATCCAATGGTTTTACATCTCTTTGTTCTCTAAGTTCATTAATGAACTTAGAGAACATCGCAAACCCTTGCACTTCACGGAAGCGGCGATCACAATTAAAAATGAGGGGAATTATCTTAGTTGATTTACCCGATGGACAAAGCCAATGGTATCCTAGAGAAAAGAGCCATAACCATGATTAATATCCCAAGAAACCGCCAATTTTTCCCAAAATAACCTTGCTAAGTCTAGAGGATTGGTTAAGAAAGATTACTTGCCCCAATCTCACTTATGCTAGAATGATTATCATTACCACAATAAAGAAGGAGCAAAATGATTATCGTGGTGACGGGGGGTATAGCTGCGGGAAAAACCCATTGGATTCGCCAACAAATCGCTCAGAGCAAGCAGCCAAGTCTATATTTTAGTCCCCAGACGGAAACTTTTCCCATTGATCATCTCACTTTACAGAGTGACTTTCCCCAGTTGTCCTCTATTTCTAGGGAAGAAGAAGACCTTTTGAGCAGTTTATCGATGGAAAACACGATCTATATGGAAGTACCATGGCATTTAGACACCCAATCCCTCGAAAGCTTTCTAAAACCCCTCAATTGTCATCGGGTAGCGATTACGTCTCCAGACGAAGAAATCCCCGAAGGACAAGTTCCCGTCGATGAAATTGTCATCAGTCCCGTTAAAACAACCATAAAAGGTAATCAATGGTTAAAAAAACGAGAAATACAGATTTATAGAGCCGTTTTAACGGGAGAAATCCTCGATTTTTCCAGTTTAACTACCTTTTGGACAGAATTAACCCAAGGGGCCTATGGGGAAGTGCTGCGGGTTAAAAGTATCTTCGATATCATCGATGGTCAGTGTATTTATGGGGAATTTATGGATGAATGGCCAGAAAAAGACTTTCAAAGCCTAAATTTCCCCTTAAATCTCGATGGGAGACCGAATCGCTTCAGTGGGATTGAAATCGTCGGTCGCAATCTCGATAAACCGACAATTGCCGATACCCTGAGTGATTGTTGTCTGTCCGATGAGGCACTTTTTTATTATCAACAACAATTTCAAGAATCTTTAGAGCCAGAAATGGAGTTAATCTGATGAAAATAGCCGTTTTATCCTGTATTCATGGCAATATGCCCGCTTTTAACGCTGTTTTGCAAGATTTAGACCAACAGGGTTGTCAAGAAATCTACTGTTTAGGGGATTTGGTCGGGTATGGACCCCATCCTAACCAAGTGGTGGAAAAAATCCGTCAACTGGGGATTACCACGGTACAAGGGTGTTGGGATGAGGATATCGTTGAGGGATTAAATGCCTGTGAATGCAGTTATCCGTCGCTTTTAGCAGAAAAACGCGGTAGATTAGCTCATGAGTGGACAAATCAAATAATCACCCCAGAAAACCGTAATTATTTGTCAAAACTGCCCGAAATTTTTAAGCTAGATCACCTCTGTTTTGTCCATGGTAGTCCCCAAAGTAACCATGAGTACCTTTTAGCCGAAATGGACGCTTTTACAGCTTTAGAACGGGTTTTATCGGTAGATACAGAGGTTTTATTCTGTGGACATACCCACATCCCCTACATTCGCACTCTCGACGAGGGAAGCTTGCAAATAAAAGTGTATCAACCCGATGGGGAACAGTCGCGGCAATTTACCACACCGGTTAAACGTATCATCAACGTGGGATCGGTGGGAGAACCGCGTCACGGTCGTCCAAATGCCACCTATGTGATTTACGATCGAGAAACGGCAGCGGTACAACTGCGAGAAGTGGCCTATAACTATCAAGAAACCTGTCAGGCTATTTTAGCATCGGGTTTACCTCCTATTTTCGCTTGGCGATTGGCTAAGGGTCTAGAATATGCGGAAAAAGCCGATGATCCGACTCATGTTTGCGAACGTTAATTTGTGATAAATCAAGAAATTATGTGGGCGATTTTAAGCGGTATTCAAGGTAATTTACCAGCCTATCAAGCGGTCTTGGAAGATCTTCAGCAACGGTCAGTTACTGTAGAAAATTTATATATTTTAGGAGATTTTATCGGTGTTAATCCCGATAGTGAAATGCTGGTGGAACAAATACGTTATCCCACTAAAAATAACTTATATCCGCAGGTTTGTCGGGGATGGTGGGAAGAACAATGTTTAATTTTACACAGTTTGGGAGCAACAGGAGAACCGACAGAATTAATCGCTAAATATGGAATTGATAGCACTAAACAACTCTGGGACGCAGTTTCTTTAGAAACGGTGCAATGGTTACGAAATCTCGATTTTGGTTTTGTCGAGTTGGATTGTTTATTAATTCATGGCAGCACTGTCAGTGTTAGTGAAGAATTAACCCCCGATACTCCCCCATGGCAAATTTTAGATCGACTGCAACGGATGGGAGTTAATAATCTATTTTGTGGTCGCGCAGGAAAAGTTTTTGATTATTCTTTACAGTCCGCTAATTTAACTAGCACTGTTACTACTTTAGATAAACGGCAAACAAGGGAAACTTTGACGATTCAAGATAAGCGTTTAATTGGGGTTGGTAGCGTTGGTAAAGAATTAAATAAAGCAGTTTACACTCTCTATAATCCCAGTAATAATTGCGTGGAGTTTAGAACCGTATCTTATTAATCTTTCAGAGATTAATTAAATATTAAAGATTAATTTGGTTGCTCTTGATTATGATATAATGCCGAGTAAAAGCAATTATTCTTAGTTAGATTAAAGATAGAATCAATCTAGTTAACTATGAGGTAATAGTTATGGTGGTCACTTCAGACGCAGCTAATCTCCAGAAATTTTCTTGGCAGTGGCAAAATCAAACTTTTGAGATTGTTTACGATATTCAAGGACAAGGTACACCCGTTTTATTATTACCTGCTTTTAGTACCGTTTCCAGTCGCAGAGAAATGGCAGGGATAGGGAAAATATTAGCGACAAAGTTTCAAATATATAGCTTGGATTGGTTGGGTTTTGGTGATTCTGAACGACCAATTCTCAACTACGAACCCGCTATTTTTAAACAATTATTAATTGATTTTGTTCAGTCCACTTTTAAGCAATCAGTCACCATTATTGCGGCAGGTCACGCGGCGGGATATGCCCTCAATTTAGCCAAAAATTACCCCAATTTACTAGATAAATTAGTCTTAGTTGCTCCCACTTGGTTGGGTCCATTGTGTGCCATGGGATTGTCCCCAGAAATGCGTAATTTCTTGCGGGAAATGGTGCGTTTTCCTTTGTTAGGAGAAGGGTTATATTTTCTCAACACCACTCCTGCTTTCCTGCGTTTTATGTCTAGTCGTCATGTTTATGTAGATGGGGAAAAATTAACACCCGAATTAATTGCCCAGAAACATAAAATTACTCAACATCCTCACGCTAGATTTGCCCCAGCTGCGTTTGTGACGGGTAAACTGGATCCAGTGACTAATCGTCAGCAATTTATCGATTATTTTGCTGATTTAAAGCTGCCAGTGTTAGTAATTATCGCCGAAAATGCACCCCCAAAATCGAAAGCAGAAATGGAAGCTTTAGGGACTTTACCCCAAGTACAAACGCTAAAACTACGAGGAACTCTAGGAATTCATGAAGAATATCCCATCCCTGTAAGTGAGGCAATATTGCCTTTTTTAGGCTAAGTTCGGGATTAGAGGAGATTTTCTACCCAAACCGAATTTAACTCCTAGTTTTCATTGACCGACGAAAGCAGTAGTTAAACTATCATGAGTCAAAAAATGGGTCAAAAACACCGACACTTTGATTAGCAATAAAAAGTCAAACAATAGCAATTATAATTAGGGTTTGCTGAAAAAGTTTGTTGGTGGAGGCAGGGTGTGGGGTGTAGGGTTTTACTGATTTTGAGGACGTTCGGCGAGCTCAGTCGAGCCGGGGTCAATTACCTAATTTTCAGGGAAAAAGTCCAGGGATTTTCCCCCCAATCACTCCCATATTTGGTACTTTTTGATTGACAAAAAGTCTAAAAGTCTTACCCAACAAGGTTTTTAGATTTATTCAGCAAACCCTAATTAATGATCGACACCGCTAACTTCTAAGCGCCAGCAATCTTTCAATAATTGAATTAATTCCCCTCTAGAGCAATGGAGAGAACGCAACACACCCAAAAGCTGAACTAAATCGTAGGGTGACTCGATCTGCACCGTCAGGGGGGAGTACATTGGACATTGACAGCAAATACCAAGGGAAAGAAGACGATAATAGACTTCCCGTCTTTCCCCAGAGGAGAGAGGTGGGGAGTAAAGGAGTTTTTCGGGGGGACTATTCATGGTTGCGGGGGAAATCTCATAACTTCATTATCACACAGTTGCAAATAATTATCAATTGGTTGAAAGCTAATCGCGATCATTCTCAGTCTCGATCGAGGGGATATTTCGAGGTGAAATCTTGGTCTTTGGCTGTTGACAGCTTTGAATGAGGGGTATAAGGAAGCTCATCTTTGGTAAGTCCCATCAGTTGGAGGAAATTTTTCTGGAAGATCCCTGTTGATTTTATTGAGAAAATTATGCAATAATTAGAGGAGAAGGTAATTCTACTAGCGGTGGTACTTATGCGGGAACCTCTCGTCACTCGTCTATTTCAACCCCGTGACCCCCTACCCTCGCGTCTGGATGCTCTTTGGTTAATCAATCGCGGTGTGGTTAAGGTGATGACGTGGGATGAGGAAGGAGAAATCGTCATCCTCGGCTATTGGGGAGAAAATGATGTGGTCGGCCGTCCCCTATCGCAGATTCAACCCTACGAGATGCAGTGCTGCACTAGCGTTGAAGCTACTTGTCTTCCTCTTGAACGGGGTAGCAGTCTTTCCTCGGCTCTCTGTCGTCACGTTCAACAAACTGAGCATTGGCTCTGTTCCCTGCGTCGCGATCGGCCTAGGCTGCGTTTTCTGAAAACTCTAATTCAATTATCGCAAAAGTTCGGTCGTCCCGCAGAAACGGGCCAGCGTATCGATATCCGTTTCACTCATCGGGAATTAGCCGAAATGGTCGGGATGACCAGAGTGAGCATTACCCGACTCATCAATGAATTCGAGCAACAAGGTCTGATTTCTCGTGCGGGAGGACATATTATTGTTTTACCTTCTGCTGACACCCAATTTCATCCTTATTAGGAGATAAACCTATGGCGATTATTCACTGGGATAAATCGATTCTGACTTTTCATCTCAAAGAAATTATCGAAGATCACGAATCAGGAGATCGAACGGCTCTCTTTGGTTTGGGAACAATTGTTATCGGTGCGGTTGTGCTGCCAGCTGCGGTCAAATTAGGCCGACCAATTCTCAAACAAATTATCAAAAGTGGCCTATCTCTCCAAGCTCGATCGTCACTGATCAAAACTCCTACTATTCCCCACAACCCGATCAATAATTAATTGGATTGCCTCTAGTTAGGGTTTGTGGCAAAAAGTTTTTCCTGTGGGGTGTGGGGTTTTATCGATTTTGAGAGGGTCAATTACCTAATTTTCAGGGAAAAAGTCCAGGAATTTTCCCCCCGATCACTCCAATGGTTGGGACTTTTTGAGGAAAAAAAAGTCCAAAAGTCTTACCCAACAAGATTTTTAGATTTATTCAGCAAACCCTACATAACTGAGGTAAGAGACTCTTGCTGACTTGCTTGCAGATGGGATTGAGCGCGAACAGCGCGGAACATCCCAAAACGACATAAACCCGTGCCAAAGGCCAAACGCATCAGCAGAATTGTCGGCACTTCTCGGACGGATTTAAGCAACCCAGTTAGACCAAATTGCCACCAGCCTTGGGGACGAATCACCCCCTGCCAAATGGTATCAATCCAAGAGGGTAGAGTGGCTGTTGTCCAGTCAGCAGTCACCACTTCCCCATCTACCAATCCCGTGGCCGCCAACTGTTCGGCAAAACCTTCGATACTGGCAAAAGCGGGGTGAGACCACTGATCCAAAAGTTGGCGCATGACGGGACGTTCCCAGAAATTAAGCGGTTTTTGACGGTCATCTCGCTGATTCCAGTCCGCTACCACCAGGACTCCCCCTGGTTTGAGAACTCGCAGTAATTCCCCAGCAAAAACGGCTTTGTCCGGCATATGGGGACCGGCTTCGATTGACCAGACCACATCAAAACTCTCGTCGGGAAAAGAAAGGGCCATGGCATCATCGACCAAAAAGCGAGCATTTAAATCTGGGGGTGTTAGTTCTTTGGCCCGTGCCACTTGTTTGGGACTAATGGTGACACCAGTAACGGCAAATCCGTAGTCCCGGGCCAGAATGCGACTGCTGCCACCAATACCACAACCGACATCAAGGAGAGTTGCACCGGCGGGTAATTTGTCCAAACCTCCCCAAGAGACCATTTCCGCCACAAAGTCGGCTTTTGCCGCTAGAAAGTCTTTTTTTTCTGGTGGGGAACCGTAGTGACCTAAATGGATGTGTTCCCCCCAATAATATTCTAAAATCCCGTCCTCGGTCCATTGGTCGTAGGAATTGGCCACCGAGTCCGACGATTGGTACTTGCGAGAGGAAACAAAATAGACGACGATAGCGATCGCTAGGAGTAACCCTAAAGATGATGTCACCAAAAGTATATTCATTCAATCCTACTGGGCAAACTGACACAAAGCTTAATATCTCTTAAAGATTATATAACTTTGAGGTTCTGCCGGCTGAGGGCTAACAGGGTTGAGTGACTTTGGTTACTCACCAGAAATTAACTATCGCGTAATGAGGGTTCCGAATTAACCCCACTGGGTAGAACCACTTGATGATCGCGTTCGGCTATGACTTCTGCTTTGGCCTCGGCGACGATATCCCCCAGCACTTCTGCTGTTTCGGCCAAGGAACTCTTAGTTTTTTCGTAGAGAACAACGCCAGTTTTAATCGTTGCTTTGGCGACCGGTTTCAGTAAAGAAATCACGGTGGGGGCCAACAGCAGCGCACCGATTCCGAAAACGATCGCTTTCCCTGGAGTAATTTGTGCTAGTTTTCTCGTTTGTTCTAACATCTGTGTTTTTTCCATGAGCTTTAAACCATTGATTTTGTTGCCTTCAGTCTGTAGATAGCAAAAGTTTTTAACTTAGAAGCATTATCTACCTACGAGTACCATTATAGAATAGTTTTTGAGGGAATATTATTAAGTTTTTTTTCAAGAGAATATAGCCTAGATATTCACCTATCAGTTATTAGTGGATGGGTCAAGACTTCCCCAGATACCGACTCTTAAACCATCATAACAATCTTTGATTTTTATGATGGTTTAATGTCTATTATCACCTCGCTCGAATTCTTCTAATGGAAAAGAACGGGAGGAGAGAATATTTTCTAAATCCAGTCGGTTATAGATGGCTTTAATTAACTTTTTGCTCAATTTTTTAGTAACTTTTTTGGCAATTTTATTAGCTAATTTATCATATTTACTCATGGAGTCTCCCTTTGACCTTGTAGTTGATGAAAAACCAGAGGACGCAAACTATTTAAACCGGCAATAATTGCTGTCCCGTTATGAATTGCGGTGGCTAAAAGTGGATTAAGACCGATGCTAGTGGCCAAAACGAGGGCGACTAAATTCGGGGCGACCACTAGAAAAATATTTTGTTCAATTAAAGCTTTAGTTTCTTGGGCAATAGCGATCGCCTCTAGTAAACTGCTCAGATCATTATTCATCAGTACCACGTCGGCGGTTTCTCTTGCCACTTCCGAACCCTTCTCGAAAGAAATCGACACATCTGCATAGGCCAAAGCCACGGAATCATTGAGACCATCGCCAACAAAAGCGACTGTATGGCCAGAGCGATGCAATTCTCGAACTATTTTAGCCTTTTGTTCGGGAAAAGCCTCAGCATGAACCTGGCCAAAGGGAATATTTAACGCTTGCGCCACTTCTTTCGCCCTTTGTTGATTATCCCCCGTCAACAGATGCACAGTCATGCCATAATCTTGCTGTAGGCGATCGATTAACCAACGACTATCGGCACGCAAAGGGTCAGTATAGTGGATTACCCCCTGAAATTGCCCATTACAGGCCAGATAATTGCGAGACACCCAAGCACTGGCGGGGTTGGCTAAATCACCGCCAAATTCGTCTAAATTGACCCCTTGCTGGCGTAAAAACTTGTCACTGCCCACCAATACCTGATTACCATCAATTTCTGCCCGCATTCCTAGTCCTAACTGGTAATCCCAATCTCCCCTCGGTAAGATTTCCACACCCTGGCGCTGGGCATAGTCAGCGATCGCCATAGCGACGGGATGGGTGATCCTTTGTTCGGCCGAGGCCGCTAATTGGAGAATTCGTTCTGGGGATAAGCGGCCAGGGATAGTTTCCACTCCCACCACCATCACTTCCCCCGTGGTCAAAGTTCCCGTCTTATCAAAAACAATCGTATCGATATCTGCCAATAACTCCAAAGTTCTGCCACTGCGTACCAAAACCCCGTGACGGGTGGTATGATTCAACGCACCTAAAAAAGCTGTAGGTAAAGATACCCGAATCCCCGTGACAAAATCGAGGGTGAGAATAGCGGCGGCCCGGGCAGCATCTCGGGTGGTGAGAAAAATTAGTGATGCTAACCCTAAAGAAGGCAAAATCAGGCGATCAGCCAGATTAGCGGCATAATTGGCCATGCGGGTATCATGGACAGGAGCTTTTTGCAGAAGTTCGATACTGGCAGCGGCGCGAGTTTGTTGACCGACTCGTTCACAGGTGAGGCGGATCTGACCGGAACGAACTAAGGTGGAGGCATAAACGAGAGTTCCTTTTCGGGCGACAATAGGCAAGGATTCCCCGGTTAGTTGCTGTTGGTCGATTACCGCTTCCCCTTGCCAGACTGTGCCATCAACGGGGATGCTTTCCCCGGGATAAACCACCACTGTCTCGCCAATTTGGACAGCATCACTGGTAATTTGCTTGATTTCGCCGTCTTTTTCCACCCAAGCGTAATGACCGATTGTATCTAATAAATTAGCCGTTCGTTTTTCCGTTGCCCTAGCGGTACGATCGCGAATAATGTCCCCCAATTCATGGAGGGTGATAATCAGGGAAGGTGTCAATAATTTCCCTTGAAAACCGCTAAAAATCAGGGCTAAGAGGTCTAAACAATCGATATTTAGTTTACGCTCTCCGAAGATACTTTTCAGCGCCCGGGCTGCCACGGGAAAAGCTGCGGCTAAAAGGACGCTTCTGGCCAAGATGCTCAAACCGGGTTGGGGAAAACGTTGACAGGCGATCGCAAGGAGGGTGGCGGCGGTAGGAAGGGCAAGGTTAGACCATTCTTCTTTACCTAGTTTTTGGGGCTTGTCTGGCTCGATCGAAGACTCGTTGGGCTGATTGAGCATTTTTTGCCAAAGCGAGCCAAAATCCCTGTTTATTTCAGGGGTGAGGGCGGGAGCATACTCGATCACCAGAGAGGCGGCGGCGGCGTTGATGCGGAAATGGGTAATGGCGGGATGGGAAGTTAATTTTTGTTCTAAGGTCTTGACAAAATGCCTATCAGATGCTAGGCGGGAAATTCGCAAGCGCAGCCGACCAGGGAGAGAGTGAACAACGCTTACGGAATTGAGGGAAAGTTTGCTTAAGTTCATCGGAGTAAAATCTAGCTAGTTTCAAGATTACTGTCAGAATTGGCTAAATTAAGTAGATTGATCAGACGAAAGCCTAAATCTAACTCGGAGAGGCCGGCTGCTTCGTAGGTAATTGCCAGAGAGGCAGCGGTAGGATTAAGGCGATGACTAAGAACAATTGTCTCAGCTGCGAGGAGGTGGTTTAATCTTTTAGCAAAGGCAGCATCTTGACTTAAACGGTCGATACGAAGGCGAATTCGTCCCGGTACCGAGTGAACAATGCGACAACCCGGTATTATTTCCTGATTGCTATAATCTGGGCTTTTTTCGGCAGTTTTTGGGTCACTGGTGAAGGGAGATTTTAACTGTTGGAAAATTTGTCGCGAGATACTGGCTACGGCTAAATTAACTAATAGTGCATTGGCCCCTCGCAGTTGAAAACGACTGGTAATAAATAATCCCATTAAAACTGGAATAATCATCTCCACTTCATTATGTTCTCGCAGAAATTCGGCCAATTGTATTTGCGGATCCTCGCTGGTGGCCGATTGTGTCGAGACAATTTCTGTGTTAGTGATCATAATTTTATCTCCTACAAAAAGATAGTAAGTAGTCGTGCAAAATAAATTTCCTAGTGAAGATGGGCAAAAGGCAAAAGCTTTATCGAAATGTGTAATTAATTTTGCCTAGGTACTTATTCAACTCTTAGTTGTTTGTCCCTGTGGAATTGCCCTCAATCCATTCGTAAAAAGCCATAGATTCCGGGGAACAACGGCTGCATCCTCCGCATTTTTCTAGGGAAATCAGGCGAATTCGCCCTTTTTTCAGCAAGCTATCGAGCATGGGACTTAAGGCATCCGCTGACATCCGAAAGTGTGTAGATAAGTCAGACAGAGATGCTTTCTGATTTTTGGCAAGATAAGCCTGTATATCGGTTAAAATCATGGTTTATAAGCGAAAAAAATCGAGAAAAGTTACTTGATTGCGGTGGGTTACGGCGAATCTAAATAATTTGTTAGTTGCCTAGCTTTTTGTCGCCTAACCCACCCTACTTTTAAATTGCTGGACGGTTGATTTTTCGGGGACGGAGATTTTTTAAGGTGAATAAAACCCCGACTACGGTTAAACCCATCAAGACTATCCAAAAGAGAGAAAATCCCGGATGTCGAGAAAAAGTGGCGATTTGATAGAAGGAAGTGGCAACAATATAGGCCATTCCTGTGGTCCAGAGGGCAATAAAAGCAGTCCAACCGGCATTAGTTTCGCGATATACTGCCGATGTGGCCGAAACACAGGGAAAATAGAGCAGAACAAACAACAGATAGGCAAAAGCACCCGCTTGACCATCAAATCTTTTCGCCATTGCCCCAAAGATTCCTAAATCTACTTCTTGCTTCTCGGCAGCCGTTTTTTGATCTTGCAGATCACCAATATTCAAACCCAAGGGATCAAGTAATTGATTGGGTAATTGCGCTAAATTGGCGGGAATAGTGGCGATAGCTGTCTGAATTTGCCCCCAAAAGTCGAATTTTTCGGCTGCTACCCCCTGATTAGGGTTATCTTCCCCCGCTAGTTGGCTGTAAATTGAGTTTAATGTGCCTACCATCGCTTCTTTGGCAAAAACTCCCGTAAAAATGCCCACCGTTGCCGGCCAATTTTGCTGCTCTAGTCCCATGGGTGAGAAAATAGGAGTTACAGCTTTACTGGTGGCACTTAAAACCGATCGCTCGCTGTCTTGATTACCAAAAGAACCATCAAAACTGACGGAGTTGAGTAGTCCCAAAATCATCACCATTAAAACGATAACTCGTCCAGCTTTCCACAAAAACGCTTGCAGACGTTCCCAAGTGCGAATTAAAACCCCTTTCAGACGCGGTAGATGATAGGGAGGCAATTCCATAATAAAGTGACTGATTTCTCCCTTGAGTAGGGTTTTTTTCATCACCAATCCCGTCAAAATAGCGGCGAGAATTCCTAAGATATAAAGACCAAAAACGATGTTTTGACCACCTATGGGGAAAAAAGCCGCCGCAAATAGGGCATAAACAGGTAATCTGGCCCCACAGGACATAAAAGGGTTCATCATAATCGTCATTAAACGATCGCGGGAATTTTCTAGGGTCCTGGTGGCCATAATTGCCGGCACATTGCAACCAAATCCCACTAGCATGGGAACAAAGGATTTACCCGGCAATCCCACCAAACGCATCAATCGGTCCATGACGAAGGCTGCCCGGGCCATATAGCCAGAATCCTCTAAAATTGACAAAAAGAGGAACATAAAGCCAATTACGGGGATAAAAGTGGCGACGGTTTGCACACCTCCCCCCGCCCCGTCAGCGAGCAGAGCAATTAGCCAACCGGGGGTATGGATTGTTTGTAAAACTTGGGCAAAACCATCGACAAAGATAGTCTGGGCAGTTAAATCGAAGAAATCGATAAAGGCAGCACTAACATTGATGGTAAACAAGAACATTAGGTACATTACGCCCAAAAATATCGGAATTCCTAACCAGCGATCGAGAACAATGCGATCGAGGCGATCGGACATGGTATCATTTATCTGTCCAGTCCGTTGAGTGGCTCCCTGGGTAACTTGTTGAATAAAGCCATAACGAGTATCAGCAATTAAAATATCGAGGTCTTCCCCTAAAACTTGGTGTATTTGTCGTCTATGCTTGACGATAATGCTTAATAGTTCCTGGGAGCGCAATTCTGGGGCGATGCGATCCTCGTATTGCAGTAGATTTAAAGCAGTCCATCTTGGCTCAACGATCCTTTTACTGCTATGGTCGTTAATGTAGGTAACAATCTCGTTCAGAGCTTCCTCAATTACCGCAGGATAAGCGACATAAGCAGCAGTATGGCTAATATTACTGACTAATTCCCCAATTTTTTGCTTTAATTCTCCGATTCCTTCCCCTTTAACCGCACTAATCGGGACGACAATTGCATCCATGCGATCGCTTAAGAGTTGCGGATTAACCACAATACCCCTAGTTTTGGCCACATCCATCATATTCAGGGCAATCAACATCGGTAAACGCATCTCCATGATTTGGGTAGTAAGGTAGAGATTGCGCTCTAAATTGGCAGCATCGACGATATTAATCACTAAATCCGCTTCTCCTGACAGCAGATAGTCCCTAGCGACTAATTCATCCATTCCTGTCTCCCCTTCTTCCACATCAAGGGAATAGACTCCGGGTAAATCCACAAGGGTGATATCTTCCCCGTTAACTTGAAATCGTCCCTCCTTGCGATCAACTGTTACTCCCGGCCAGTTGCCGGTCCGTTGATTGGCCCCCGTGAGAGCATTAAAAAGGGTAGTTTTGCCACAGTTAGGATTGCCAATTAAGGCGATAATCGGTTTGACCATAATTTAGGATATTAAGTGACGAATAGGCTTAGATAATTAAATTTAGCTTTCTGGGTCTATTTCTTCCACGATTAAAGCGTCTGCCTCCTGTTTACGCAGACTGAGATGAAATCCCCGCACTCGAATCTCGACGGGATCCCCCAAAGGTGCCACACGAATGACGGTAAACTCTGTCCCCGGAGTTAATCCCATTGATAACAATTTTCCTTTGTATCCTCGTAATGCTCGGTCATAACCGACGACTTTACCCACTTTTCCTATGGGTATCTCCCGCAGAAATGTTCTTACTTCAGGTAGGTCTTTTTTGGGTTCCAGTTTTTTCGGTTGACTGTCACTAACGAGGATTTTTTCGGCCATTTCTGCCCCGATACCAATACGATTGTCTTGAATGGCAATTAAAACTGACCCGCTTGGTTGGGAACTAATTACCTGTAATTGAATACCGGGGTTTAATCCCATACCTAGGAGTCGATTAATCCCTCCTGTCCCCTGAAATCCCGCTAACCAGACGGTTTTTCCCATTTCCACTTGTGCTAAAGGATAAGTGGCAGCCAAGTCATTACCCCTGGGAGTGACATTATCTAATTCTGCCTCTGTACCGCCCCAATAGGAGAATTGGTCGTCTTTTTGCCAGTTTTCTGGTTTTTCTGGTTCATTAGCTCTAATTTTATCGTCCATGCTTTTCCTATCTCCAAAGGTAATGAAGGTCTTTCATTCAAGAGTGACAATAATTTCTTGATAGCTCATCGAGTTTACTGAAGTAGCTAAAGGGTGAGAACTCCCCTAATGTCAGCCTCAGTCAACGGTTTTTGAACTGTCTCAGAATTGCGATCGCTTAAATAAATGCTAATTATTCTCAATTACCAGTCTAATCCAAAAGGGGAGACAGAAAAGAAAAATATTTATTTAGGGTTTGCTGAATAATGGTAAAACCCTTTGAAAATAAGGCTTTTGACCTGTTAAAATCCGATGTTAGTGCTGCGAAAATCGGATTGGGACCCCCAAAAACCTGGCATTATCCTCCTTTCAGTACATAAATTAGTACAAAAAGAGAGGGCAACAAAGCCTGAAACGACCGGCTACTGACGACCGACTCCTAACCCCACCAACAAACTTTTTGCCGCAAACCCTACCTAGTGGTCTGCGGCAAAAAGTAGGGGCGAAGCATTCGGGCAATAACCTATCGGTGAAACCGTAGATTTTCTATCCGAATGCTTCGCCCCTACAGGACTACATTTCACATTTATTCAGCCAGCCCTAAGTAAATCGAATCTGTCTTTCTGTTTGTGTTCTTTATGCCTTTGTGTTTATCCTTAACTCTTATGGGATAACCGGACAGAAAAAAGTTTAGTTTTAAATATTGGCGATACTTTCAACACTTTAGCCCCCCTATTCTCTGGGTCTTCTTGTAGCTTAAAAAAGGGTGCATCTCACATTTGCAGAAATATCGACAATCAGCAATTATCAGTGACTCTTAAATTATTACAAATATATCAACAACTGCCTGTAATACCATTTTTCTTTATTCGTTTCCCTCACCCCCTTCCCTGTCCCAGAGCGTTAGAGGGGAGGGGGTGAGGGCAATTAACCATCTCTGCCATTACTTTTGAAAAATGGGATAATTCGTTGTCAGTATCTCCAAACAATGACTAATGAAATTAAAAACTTGACTAACTATCATTGGCTAACCTATCGCTGAAACCGTAGATTTCCTATCGGAATGTTTCGCCCCTACTTTTTCAGCCAACCCCAATTAGGGTTGGCTGAAAAAGTAGGCTCTTCGGTTTGTGTTATGCAATGGACGGGAGTTATAAGGGATGGAACCCTTATATAGAAAGGCATTTAGCGATTTTTGTTAATTGTTTTTTTCTAGAGAGAACTAATCAATTAAGTCTCTTGCCAGATAAGGATTTAGTCGATTTATGCCCCCCTATCGAACCATACCAAGTAACGAAGAACCAAAAAGTTTCTCCTGTGGGGACTGACGCGGGTTCGTTCAGCATACCCTAATTAAAAACCGCCCCCAAAGGACGGAGTTTCAATGCAAGCAGCTACGATGTCTCTGCTCAAAGTTGTCCTGAAGCCAAGCTCAGTTATCCCTGTTGCTTGCGTTTCATCGCCAGACCTAAGCCACCAACAGCCAGCAGTCCAACAACAGTCCCGGGTTCAGGAATAACCACCTGGGTGAAGGTTTGTGAGAAAGTCGTGACGCTGGCGGTTCCAGGTATTGCAGTAGTCCGGCGAGCTAACAAACTCAGGTTGTTCATGATCGCAAGCGTGTTTGTTGGTGCGAACGACATAGTGTCAGTCTCAGGGTTGCTAGGGGTAGCGGATGCATTGCTGCCCATAAGCGTTGCACCATTGAAGGCCACATTACTAAGTGTTCCCGTAGTGGGTCCTGTAACTGAAGCACCTGTTATGGCATCTATCTGGCGAGTCATTGGGACATATCCAGCGGATGTGACGTCGAATTCGAAGGAGATACCAGCAGTCCAGTTGGCATTCCCGCTCGGCGGAGCTAGGTTTATGCCACCAACAATAGTGTAATTGAGAGTAGCACTACCAGAGACACCAGGAATGTAAGTGCCGGTTGCACTCACTCGAATTTTGTCTAGGGGATCGGTCAAAGGATTAGCCATAGGACTTTTCGAAAAATCGTAATTCATCCAATTGTCGAAGGTTTTCTCAATTGTGCCATTTCCGTCCTCATCAACTGTGATGTAACCACCGGCAAGTAGCTCGGTGAGTGTACAGAATGAGGTACTTGCACAGCCGTTATAGGCTACCATTGCGGCTTGTGCTGGCGCAGTGGCGAGGCCTACGCCAGCAGCAACAGCCAGAACAGCAGCGCTAGGAATGGTGTATCTCCGTATTTTTGTCATCTTACAGAAATCTCCGCAGAGGTAAGGTGGATGTAATAGATTACAACTGCTAGTATTACATAAGCTTTCTTAGCCGTCAACACTAAATTTCTCATTTGTCAATAGATCACAGAAAAATTGCCAATAGATCACTAAAAAAAGCTTCCCCTGGGGATCGGGGGGTAGGGTTGATTCATTTAAATTAAGTACAGCTAATTTTGAGTCAATAAATTTGACTGAAGATTCTCAAGTTTATCTTTTTCTAATCAAAATAGTTAGTCACAATAACTAATCTTTAATCCTCTGCCAAATTTATTATG
>NZ_JADBVE010000421.1:0-7960 GCF_020245285.1 Microcystis sp. M31BS1 | reverse complement strand
GTTGTAGTTAAGTCCTGAACCTAAGTCGTCTATAATTTCAACTTGCCAACCGTTTTGAGCGCAAAACAGTTCGACAACTTCTTTTTGACGTTCTAAATCTTTCTTTTGGTCATGACTAGAAACACAACAATAGCCAACAGTATAGGAAAGATTCTCTTTTACTCCAAGCAACTGAGAAATTGTATAACGACGATGCCCATTAGCAGTCCGTTCTGGAATTAGTTTACCTTCAGACTCCCAACGCCTTAACGTCGATACGCTTACACCTTTCAATTTAGCGGCTTCCGATATGGTTAACTTACTCATAAAGCTATTATAGCATAAGTCATGAGTAATTTTGGATAGTATTAGTTAGGTTTTTGGTTTCTGTGATTAACCCTTGCCGTCAACTCCTCAAACAACAGTATTAACTCGCCGTCGGCGATCGAGCCATTGTTGTAAAATAATCGCCGCCGCTTCCCGATCGATCGCTCCCTTATCCCAAGAGGAAAACTGTTTTTTGGCTTTTAAGAATTCTTCCGCCTCTAGGGACGTGCAACGCTCATCAATGTATTCGAGGGGCAAATCCAAGGCGATCTCTAGTTTCTGGGCGTATTTTTGTACCTGTTTGGCCTGAAATCCTAACTCTCCCGCCATGGTATAGGGCAGTCCCGCTACCAAAATCTTAATATTTCTTTCCTTGACAATTGCCTCAAACTGTGGTAGGTCAGCAACAAAGGAAGAACGGATAATCGTGGTTAAACCGGTGGCGATTAAACCTGTGCCGTCACATCCTGCCACTCCTACCCGTTTTTTGCCGATATCTAAGCCCAAGGCGGCGACTCTTTCCATCACACTGGATGCCCCTGATCGGGGGGTTCCGAGGGCGGTTTAACTGGGGGAAGTTCTCCCGGACTGTCGAGGGAGTCTAGGGGGGGATTATTGGGCCATTTTAACCAAGACATCCGACTAGGGATGGGAGTTCGCGGCACCGGTTGTAAACCCTGCAGCATTTCTGCCAGGGCGGAATTTTCTGGCTTAGTTTCGCGGATTTTGTGCCATACCGAGCGCGACATCATCAGGGTGTGGGAACTGCGGATTGCTCCCAATTGTTCCAGATATTCCCGTCTTTCGTGCTGATAATCAGCAGATATCAACTCTAGCGAGCGAGCGGGATACTTGCGAGTGATCTGGGCCATCTGGATTAATAACTTAGGATAGAGCCAAGTGTAGGCGGGATGGACAATTAATTTCGCTTGATGGGGTCGCTCATCCCGATTAGATAGAATTAATTCAAAATAACCGATCGCCGCTTTTCGTTGCGGTTCAAAAACGTAACCGCGACTAATTTGCGGACCGCCGCACCAACCTTGACAGCGACCGAGCAAACTATCAACTAAATTGATTTTAAAATCCTGGATATGGCGATCAAATACCTGACGCAGTAGCGGCGGCATAGACACACAATCTAACTGATAGAGCAATTGAGCGTCAGCATTGCTCACAGGCAGTAAATTCGGTAAATCTGCCTCTTGTTTGCTCAATTCCTGTAATAATTGCGGCGGTAAAGACCAATAGGTTAATTCTGCCAAAGGCTGAAAACCGTGTTGCCGAAAAAGTGCCAAACTGTCCTTTTGATTGATATTAACCTCTAACACCCAGGTGCGCGCTTCCCAAACCGTTTCTAGACAATAACGCAGTAATTGCGCCCCGATGCCCTTGGGTTCGCTTAAAGACTCCCCTGGATGCACCCGCACCTGTTCCACCCGCCAAGTGCTGCGACTACTATTAAAAGGGGTGACTTGGATTGCCCCGCGAATTTTCCCTTCTTCTCCCCGATTGGCCATGGACTCAGCCACATAGACATGAAAACGGTGTTGGAGAGGATTGGGAAAAAAACTGAGAATTTTAAATAACCCAAACCAAGGCCGCACCTGCTGCACCTGGGTGCGGAAATTTTGGGCGCGACGATCAATATCCTCATCGAAGTCATCCAGGGTTAAAGCTTCAATGTCTTCCAAATCCCGATATTGTACGGGACGGATTGGGCGATCGCTAAAATCGTCCCCTTGGGGAACAGGAGAAGTGGTCATGGCTCTGGGGTAAATATCGTCTATGCACCTATCTTACAGCAGAATCTAGAGGCACTTCCCCACCAATAACAATTTCTGACGGCTCAAGGAGACTGCCACAGAAAGGACACCTCGATCGGTAGCTGGGGTTTTTTGGGCCAAATTTCCGATTATGACAATTGGATGCTACAATAACGGACGGTTAATCAGTCCGAATTTGCAGTAAAAGTCTTTGAGTCAATCTGTAGATACCACTAACACCCTAGACACTCTAGCTCAAGAACTAGCCGCCATTCAGCAGACCGGTTCTAAGCGCGTCGCCTTATTGGGTTCCCGTCACGTTCCCATCACACACCAGCAATTGATCGAAATGATGGCCTATGCCCTCGTGCTGGCGGGCAATCGGATTATGACCTCCGGGGCGACGGGAACCAATTCCGCCGTCATTAAGGGGGCAATGCGGGCAGATCCTAATCTGTTAACCGTGATCTTACCCCAAAGTCTCGATCGCCAGCCCCTGGAATCCCAAGAACAACTCCAGCAGGTTATCCATCTGGTGGAATGTCCCGAAAATGACCATCTATCCCTAGGGGAAGCCAGCAGCCTCTGTAATCGCGAGATTATCAATCGTTGTCAACAGTTAATCTGTTTTGCTTTCCACGACAGTCAGACCCTTTTGCAAACCTGCGCGGAAGCGGAAGATCAACGCAAGCTAGTTACCCTATTTTATTTTGACTAAATTCAGCGATGAATCTCTCCGTCAGTGCCATTCTTCTCTATTCGATAGTGGCTGCCGCTATCTCTGTCTATCTACCTTTTCTGCTGGTGGCTTACGCTAGAGCTAAGGTGGGTTACGATACCTCCGCTCCCCGGGCCATGTTCGACCAACTCCCAGACTACGCTAAACGAGCAACTTGGGCCCATCAAAATGGTTTTGAAACCTTTATGATCTATAGTGCTGCCGCTCTCATGGCCTACGTTACAGGAGTATCCTCATCCCTGGCCGCTGTCTGTGCGATCGCTTTCGTGATCCTCCGGCTTCTATTTTCCCTTTTTTATATCACTAATGTCCCGATCGCTCGTTCCCTGATGTTCGGTCTCGGCTCTCTCTGTACCTATACTCTCTTTGGGTTGAGTTTAATCAAGATTCAGTAGAATTCCCCAAACCAGATGCAGGAGAGTCGGAAAACGCTATAGTTCGGGAGCGGTAAAGAATTTGCTTAACCCGAACTAAAGTTAATTCTGTTACTGATAAACCGGTAATTTGGGATTATCCACTGATAACAAACCAGTTAAAAGTGAGGCGGGTTTTTGACTGTAGGGCCAGGCAAAAGCATGACGAAAAGCCGCATCTTGACAAGCTTGTAATTGTCGGAAATCGATCACGTCCAGGGTGAGTAAATTTTCGTACTCGAAGGGCAGCCGGACATTGTGTAAACCGGCATTATCGGTACAGATAGCAATATCAACCCCCGCTTCAAAACAGCGATCGAAGACTATCTTTAATTGCGATAAACTTTCAAGGGTGCCAGTTTTTAAATAGGTGGTGGGACAGACTTCTAAACATTGATGACGACGGGCAACTTCTGGCAGCAATTCTGGATATCGTAGGGGAATTTGAATACCGTGACCAATTCTTTGCAGATAGGGCAGTAATTGGGGATAACAACCGTCCTTTGTTTCGTAAAGATGGCCCGTGGTATTTAAACCCTCTTCTTGGGCATAACCGTATAAACCGGCAAATTCCTCTAGTCGAGTCTGGTAGTGGGAATCACCCCCAGCAATATCGATCGCACAGACGTATTCTCTCATCTCTAGGGCCAGATCAACGATCGCTTTGTTGACTTCGTAGGGAAGTCGCGAGTGCATACAGAGAATTTGACTGGTAATAATCGGATATTCGCTCATTTTCGAGGCTTGACCGACGATCTCGACAATCGAGCGCATTTGCTCGATTCGCTCTGTTTGGTTCAAATGTTCGTCGGTGCGATAGTAGGGAGTATAGCGCAATTCTAAATAGGCAAGATTCTCGAAGATGTAAGCACCGCGAATCAGACGATAGATAAAATAGGGCAAAGTTTGGGCGGTTTGAACACTTTCGACGAGGGTGTGTAATTCCAAATACTCATCTAAACTATTGCGTTTGCGGGTGTAAAATTCCTCAAAAGCGGGGTATTCCTGGAATTTGGCCGCTAAATCCCGCTCATGTCTGTGAAAGTAGCGCCAGAGAATTCTCGGTACTACCGATCCCCCTAAATGCCGATGCAAATCCGCGTATAAAGCCACAACTCCGCTGCTCCTTAGTCTCTCAAATGCTCCTTAAATATAACGAAGTTTTACAATTGTTTGACAATTGTTGCCAAATATTATTAGTACCTATTCGGTGATCGGTTGGGTGTTGGGGAGCGGGGAGATAGTGAACAGTCGCTAGTACAAGGCTCAGATCTGATCACTGATTCAAGGCTGAAGGCTGAGGGACACAATAAGGTCATTAAACCTAAATAAAGCTTTGCGGGATCGAGGGTGACAACATATACAATGATTGGGGTTTATCCTCAAGCAACCCTAAGCCTATGCCACGCCGTGATGACTTACAAAAAATCCTAATCTTGGGCGCTGGCCCGATTGTCATCGGACAAGCCTGTGAATTCGACTATTCGGGAACTCAAGCCTGTAAAGCTCTGCGAGAAGAAGGTTATGAGGTAATTTTAGTCAATTCTAACCCCGCCTCGATCATGACCGATCCAGAAATGGCCGATCGCACCTACATTGAACCGATTCTGCCGGAAATTGTCGAGAAAATTATCGCCAAAGAACGCCCCGATGCGATTCTACCGACTATGGGGGGTCAAACTGCCCTGAATACTGCGGTAGCTTTAGCCAAAAGCGGCGTTTTAGAAAAATATAACGTGGAACTGATCGGGGCAAAACTTCCCGCTATTGAAAAAGCCGAAGATAGGGAACTATTCAAAAAAGCAATGGAGAAAATCGGTGTTCCCGTCTGTCCTTCGGGGATTGCCAACAATTTAGAGGAGGCAAAAGCGATCGGTCATCAGATCGGTTCCTATCCTCTCATTATCCGGCCTGCCTTCACTTTAGGAGGAACCGGGGGCGGTATTGCCTATAACCAAGAAGAATTTGAACCGATGGCTCAGTATGGGCTAGATTGTTCGCCTACATCGCAAATTCTCGTCGAAAAATCCCTAATTGGCTGGAAAGAATACGAATTAGAGGTAATGCGCGATCTAGCCGATAACGTGGTGATCATCTGTTCGATCGAAAACTTTGACGCTATGGGGGTCCATACCGGCGACTCGATTACGGTTGCGCCCGCCCAAACCCTGACCGACAAAGAATACCAACGCCTCCGGGACTATTCTAAGGCAATTATTCGGGAAATTGGCGTAGAAACCGGCGGATCGAACATCCAATTCTCCGTTAATCCCACTAACGGCGACGTAATCGTCATCGAGATGAATCCCCGGGTATCCCGTTCTTCGGCCCTGGCATCAAAAGCCACGGGATTCCCGATCGCTAAATTTGCCGCTAAACTAGCGGTAGGCTACACTTTAGACGAAATTCCCAACGATATCACCAAAAAAACCCCGGCTTCCTTTGAACCGACTATCGATTACGTCGTCACCAAAATTCCTCGCTTTGCCTTCGAGAAATTCCCCGGCTCCCAACCGATTCTAACCACCCAGATGAAATCCGTCGGGGAAGCCATGGCTATCGGTCGAACTTTCCAAGAATCCTTTCAAAAAGCACTTCGCTCCCTAGAAACGGGACGTTTTGGCTTTGGTTGCGATAAAGTCGAAACTCTCCCCCCTCTCTCGGAAGTCCGGGCCGGTTTGCGGACACCTAACCCCGAACGAGTTTATAGTATCTATCATGCTTTTAAATTGGGCATGAATGGGTCGGAAATCCACGAACTAACCGGGATTGATCCCTGGTTCCTCGATAAATTGGCTGATTTGATGGAAACCGAGAAGTTTCTCAAACGAACTCCCCTGAAAAGTCTCAGCCAAGAGAACCTATTCGCTATTAAACAACAGGGTTTTAGTGATCGCCAAATCGCCTTCGCCACCAACAGCAGCGAGGACGAAGTGAGAAGTTATCGCAAGGGTTTAGGTATTGTTCCAGTCTATAAAATGGTGGACACCTGCGCGGCAGAATTTGAGGCCCTAACACCCTATTATTATTCCACCTACGAACAGGTAGAATCGGAAGTTTTACCCTCCGATAAACGCAAAGTGATGATCCTCGGTGGTGGTCCCAATCGCATCGGCCAGGGGATAGAATTTGACTACTGTTGTTGTCATGCCGCTTTTTCCCTCAGTCAAGCCGGTTTTGAGACGATTATGGTCAACTCTAACCCGGAAACTGTCTCCACCGATTACGATACCAGCGATCGCCTTTACTTTGAACCCCTGACTAAAGAGGATGTCTTAAATATCATCGAAGCGGAACAACCAGAGGGTTTAATTATTCAATTCGGTGGGCAAACTCCCTTAAAACTGGCCGTTCCCCTGCAAAAATATTTAGAATCGCCTAATTGTCCCGTAAATACCAAAATTTGGGGAACTTCACCCGATTCGATCGATGCCGCCGAAGATCGGGAACGGTTTGAAAAAATTCTCCGGCAATTAGATATCCGACAACCCCCCAACGGTATTGCCCGCAATTTCCAAGAATCCCAAGCAGTGGCTCAACGCATCGGTTATCCTGTAGTAGTACGTCCGTCCTACGTTTTAGGCGGTCGGGCGATGGAAATCGTCTATTCCGATAGCGAATTGGAACGCTATATGAAGTATGCGGTACAGATAGAACCGGATCACCCGATTTTAATCGATAAATTCCTCGAAAATGCCATCGAAGTGGATGTGGATGCTCTGTCAGATGCGACGGAAACAGTCGTTATCGGGGGATTAATGGAACATATCGAACAAGCTGGCGTACATTCGGGCGATTCTGCCTGTTCTATCCCCCATACGTCCCTGAGCGCCTCGGTTTTAACCACAATTCGACAATGGACGGTGGAACTAGCGAAAGCTTTAAAAGTAATCGGTTTGATGAATATCCAGTATGCGGTACAGGGGGAGACAGTTTATATCTTAGAAGCGAATCCCCGCGCTAGTCGTACTGTTCCCTACGTTTCCAAAGCAACGGGAGTTCCTCTGGCAAAAGTTGCCTCCCTCGTCATGTCGGGCCGAACCCTGACGGAATTGGGTATCATCAGCGAAGCAATTCCCCGTCATATTGCCGTCAAAGAAGCGGTTTTACCCTTCCAGAAGTTCCCCGGTGCTGATACTCTCCTGGGACCAGAAATGCGTTCTACAGGGGAAGTAATGGGGATTGACAGCGATTTTGGCAAAGCTTTCGCTAAAGCAGAAATGGCCGCCGGCGTGATTTTAGCCACCAGTGGGACGGTTTTCGTCTCGATGAGCGATCGCGATAAAACCCCCATGGTCCCCGTGGTTAAGGATCTGCAATCCCTCGGTTTTCGCGTCGTCGCCACTTCTGGAACTCGTAAAGTTTTGTTAGAAAACGGTTGCGAAAATATCGATTTAGTGCTAAAGATTCACGAAGGTCGTCCCCACGTTATCGATTGGATCAAAAATGACTGGATTCAGTTTATTGTCAATACTCCCAGTGGTGAAGAATCCCAAAACGATGGCCGACAAATTCGCCGTACTGCCCTCGATTATAAGTTACCAATTATCACCACTATCGCTGGGGCAAAAGCGACGGTAGCGGCCTTAAAATCCCTGCAATCCCAACCTTTAGAGGTGAAAGCTTTACAGGATTATCTCGCCTAATTTCAGTTATCAGTTATCAGTTATCAGTTATCAGTTATCAGTTATCAGTTATCAGTTATCAGTTATCAGTTATCAGTTATCAGTTATCAG
>NZ_JADBVE010000420.1:0-5366 GCF_020245285.1 Microcystis sp. M31BS1 | reverse complement strand
ACCGACACCAATTGTAAAACTGCATTTTCCCCTGTAAGGAAATCAACTAACCATTGATCATCCTTTTGTTTATAGTAACGTTCTACACTATAACTAGATTGTTCAATCAGAATATATTCTTGAAAAGTTGGCAAGGAACGATAGAATTTAAACTTATCCCCTCGATCATAAGCTTGGGTAGAATTAGAGAGAACTTCGACAATAATTAAAGGATTGATCACGTTAGATTGACTATTACCTTGATAGAGAGGTTGACCTTTAATCACCATCACATCGGGATAGGTGTAAATACTATAATATGACAGCCATAAACGCACCGTTTCCATGTAGGTATAATAATCTTGATTATTGATATTTAAAGGAAAATTACGGCAAAAATTTAGACAAATCTGATTGTGATTAGTGGTGGCTCCTACCATTGGGATAATTTCTCCTTGACGATATTCATTTTTATCCTCGGACGTTTCCTCCAGAGCTAGATATTCTTCGGGAGTATAATATTTAGTTTCGGTAGTGCTTAACATTTTTGACTCTCCTTCCTATTCTATTTTCTAGGATACAGCATTTCCCTAAAAAGAGATAAAGTTATCCTTGAGCAAGGTTATCATTTTTCCCTTAATCTCTGGCAAAAAATGCTGAGAAATCCACAATTAAAAATATAACTATCAAAATTGCTCACGCCAAGGGTTAAAATAAACTAGATAAATAGTTTTATGTTTAGTTTCTCCTATGTTTAACTGGTTCCGTCGTCAGAAAGTCCAACCCGAACAAGAACAAGCACCCCCTGCACCCGTAGAGGAAACCCCCAGCGAGGCAACCAGTCAGGAAGACTATTTAGATTGGGCCAAAAAAGCCTTTAAAAATATTCAAGAGAAAAAAGCCACGGCCGAGGCCGTCGTGAGCGAAACCCCTGAAACATCCATTGCTGAAACCGAACCTCCGCAAGAGCAAGAACCAGTTAAAGAAGAAGAAACCGAGGATAATACCCCCGCATGGCTGAAAAAATCTGATCGCCTCGAAATCCTCAAAGAAACCGCCATCGAAACCCCCACAGAACCAGATGAGGATTTTATCTGGTCGGCCAAAGTTTTGGCCAATCAGGGACGACAAGCAGAGGACGTTTCGGAAGAAGAAATCACTTGGTTAAAAAAATTGCGTCAGGGTTTAGGCAAAACGCGCCGCAGCTTGGTTAATCAGCTTAAGGCCGTGGTCGGTCAGGGTCCCCTCAATCAAGACGCGGTGGAGGAAATCGAAGCTTTATTGCTTCAGGCCGATGTGGGGGTAGATGCCACCGATTATATTATCACTACCCTCCAAAATAAGCTAAAACAGGAAGCTCTGCCCCCCGAAAAAGCGATCGAATATCTCAAAGAAATTATCCGCGAGATTTTAGATGCACCTTTAGCCAATTATAGCAACCCCGGTTTTGAGCCAGAAAAGGGCAAATTAAATATCTGGATGCTCACAGGAGTTAACGGAGTGGGTAAAACGACGACTATCGGCAAATTAGCTCATTTATCTAAACAATCTGGCTATAGCTGTATGATCGCCGCTGCCGACACCTTTCGCGCCGCTGCCGTGGAACAGGTGAAAGTTTGGGGAGAGCGATCGCAAGTCGAAGTCATTGCCAACCCGGGCAAAAATACCGACCCGGCCGCCGTGGTGTACGATGGCATCGAAGCCGCTAAATCCAGGGAGGTAGAATTACTCTTAGTGGATACGGCGGGAAGATTGCAGAATAAAAAGAACTTAATGGCAGAATTAAGCAAAATTCGCCGCATTATCGACAAAAAAGCCGAGAGTGCCGTGGTGGAATCCCTTCTAGTTCTCGATGCCACTTTAGGACAAAACGGGCTGCGACAGGCCGAGGTTTTCTCGGAAGCTGCCCAATTAAGCGGCGTGATCCTGACTAAAATCGATGGTACAGCTAAAGGGGGTGTTGCCCTTGCCGTAGCGCGTCAGCTTAACCTACCGATTCGCTTTGTCGGCGCTGGGGAAGGAATCGAGGATCTGCGGCCCTTTTCCAGTTACGAATTCGTGGAAGCTTTACTGAGTGGCGATTAATCTCACCCTAGCTATCTTTCATAATCTTTTCATGGTTGCTTCATAATTGTCTCATTTTTAGTTATGCTAGAAATGGAGACTCAGGGTAACAACTATGCAAACGACAATTACAGTTAGTCATCTAGGAGTATATTATCGCGGCGTGGAAGCCCTACGGGATATCACCCTGAAAATTCATCCAGGACGATTAACCGGTATTATCGGTCCCAACGGTGCGGGCAAAAGTACCCTGATCAAAGCCATGCTAGGATTAATTCCCGTACAACAGGGAAGCGTTAACTATCAAGGGCAATCTCTACAGCAACAACTGGATAAAGTCGCTTATGTTCCCCAAAGAACTCAAATCGACTGGACCTATCCCGTCACCGCTTGGGATGTGGTAATGATGGGGAGAGTTAGAAAAACGGGTTGGTTTCGTCCTTTTTCCCATATTAGTCGTCAACGGGCTTTAAATGCCCTAGAACGGGTGGAAATGGCTGATTTACGCCATCGTCCCCTCGGTCAGTTGTCGGGAGGACAACAGCAAAGAGTCTTTTTAGCCAGATCTTTGGCCCAAGAAGCGGAGATTTTCTGTTTTGATGAACCTTTCGTTGGGGTAGATCAGAAAACCGAGGGGATTCTTTTTAATATCTTTGGTGAGTTAGCCCAAGAAAATAAAATTGTCATGGTCGTTAACCATGATTTAGGCGAATCTATCACCCATTTTGCTGATTTAATCCTCTTAAATAAAGAATTGATCCTCGCCGATCAACGATCTAAGGTCTTAACTGATTTTAATCTCCGGCGTGCCTATGGGGGTAAAGTCTCCTTCTACGATGCCATGACACCACCAGATCATCGCCGATCGAGTCTCGATTATCTCGATCGCCTGTCGAAAAACAATGCGATAAACTAGAAGCGAAGATATTTTGGCTGACTGCCGATAGGGACACCGATGAAAACTATTTCCCCGCAAGAAGTAACAGGAACGATCGAACTGGCTCCTAACTATCGAATTCCCCTGTTTTTGGTAATTTTATCGCTGCCTTTACTCTTTTTACAGGTCTGGCTCGGCATAATTTTCTCCCTGTTAGGGCTATTCTTGATGTTCCAGACTACCCGCATTCGTCTCCAGTTTACCCCTACCTCCTTAGATGTCTATCTGTCCGGGCAACAAATTCGCTCCTTTCCCTACCAAGAATGGCAAAATTGGCGGATTTTCTGGAATAAAGTCCCGATCCTATTTTATTTCAAAGAAATTAACAGCATTCATTTTTTGCCCATTATCTTTGACAGCGCAACCCTGAGACTGTGCCTCGAAAAATACTATCCTTTAGCAGCATCGCCAGCGATCGACTCAGAAGCGAACTAAGATTGAGTTAAAATAAAATCTAGCAATTAATAGCGTCTTAAGTAGGTAGGTGTTAAAAATTGTCAGCTCCCCCCGCCTATCGGCACCCCCCTTATTAAGGGGGGCAGGGGGGATCCCCCCGCCTATCGGCACCCCCCTTATTAAGGGGGGCAGGGGGGATCGAAGGCAAGATATATCGTCTATTAATTAGAACCACTTACTTAATTGCCTGCCTTGGCCCTCTGTTCGCTCTGCATTTCTAAAGCCGATGAATTCAGAAGATTTTAATGTTTTACCCCTTGACAAAATGACAGACTTACCCAATGAATCTGTCGAAGAATTTAGTTTTGATGATCTCTGGAACGATCGCCCAGTAGAGAATCCGCTGCCATCGGCAATCGCCCCCGAAGGCGAATTAGTTCCCACAGCGCAGGCGCAACCCCTGCGGGCAGAAATCGAGGCTCTAGAACGGCAAAAACAGAGCCTAGAGGCAGAAATCTCGGCATTAAAAGCGGAAAGAGAACGCTTGATCGCCGAGGAACTAGGAGATATCAAAGCTCAAATCGAAAGAATGCTCAAGGAAGGCGTAAAAGACCTAGAACAACGCAAACAGGCGTTAGAAGTGGCGATCGAACAGTTAGAACGCCGTCGTGAGCGGATTCGGCAGGAAATGCGGAGTAATTTCGCCGGAGTCTCCCAGGATATGGCCGTGCGGGTTCAGGGATTTAAAGACTATCTGGTGGGCAGTTTACAGGATTTGGCCGCGGCTGCCGAACAGTTGGAATTACCCCGTTTTGAAACCCCCGAAAAATCCCCCCGACCCGTGGAACCTCCCCTGCGGACCGAACGGGAGGAAAACCCCCGTCCATCCCGTGGCAGTCAAGGCCGGGATGATCGCGAAGAAAGTCCCCGTCCCTCCCGTACCAGTAACCAAGGCCGGGATAATTGGCAAGAACCCCGTCGCTCTAACCGTTCGGGTTATGAATCGGAACCGGTGGGGCAATCCACCCCTAGACAGGGCTTTTCTGACCAAAATCAGCGCATCCAAACTGTTTTAGACCGTTATCGCAGTCGTCCTGACTATTACGGTCCGCCTTGGCAATTACGGCGCACTTTTGAACCAATTCACGCCGAACGGGTGCAACAGTGGTTCTTTAAACAGGGGGGCCGGGGTACTGTTCGCGGTATGGGCAGCCGTCTCCAGAATATTCTGGTCGCTTCGGCAATTATCTCGATTATGGCGGAATTACAGGGCGATCGCTTCCGTTCTCTCGTTCTGGCTAATAGTCCCGAACGTTTAGGCGAATGGCGGCGCGGTCTCCAAGATTGTCTCGGCATTTCCCGCGCCGATTTTGGACCAGACCGCGGCATCGTTCTCTTTGAGTCTCCCGAAGCTTTAATTCAAAAAGCGGAACGTTTAATTGAGGATAAATATTCACCGCTCATTATCATCGATGATACCGAAGAACGGCTCAATTTCGCTCTTTTACAATTCCCCTACTGGTTAGCTTTTGCCCCTGAACCCCAACAAAGTTCTAGTTATTGGTATTAACTAATTAGGGTTTGCGGCAAAAAGTTTTTCCTGGCGGCAGGGTGTAGGGTTTTACCAATTTTGAGGGGGTCAATTACCGAATTTGCAGGGAAAAAGTCCCGGAATTTTCCCGCCGATTACTGCAAGGGTCGGCACTTTTTGAGGTAAAAAAAATCTAAAAACCTTGTTGGATAAGGTTTTTAGATTTATTCGGCATACCCTAACTAGGGCTTGCTGAATAATGGTAAAACCCTTTTAAAATAAGGCTTTTGACCTGTTAAAGTCCGATGTTCATGCTGCGAAAATAGGATTGGGACTTTCAAAAACCTTGCATTATCCTTCTTGTAGTACATCGCTTGGTACACAAAACAAGGGCAACAAAGCCTGAAACGACTGGCTACTGACTCCTGACTCCTGACTCCTACCCCCAGGAAAAACTTT
>NZ_JADBVE010000042.1:0-2527 GCF_020245285.1 Microcystis sp. M31BS1 | reverse complement strand
TTCCTTCTGAGTTCATCGGTTTTCGAGGATTAGAAACCCCCTAAATTTCGGAAAATTACTCGGATAGAATCGGAACAAACGCCAAAATTTAGACTAACTTCTCGGAATTCAAGGGCTCGGTCAACGCGCGATTACCCTGTAAAGACTGCTAATCTGGAAACTGTAAATATTTTAAGGATTGAGAGTAATTGTCATTAACTAATCGAGAAAATGCTTTTATTCAGCCTGAAAAACTCATTGATTATTTACTTTCAGAAAATCACCCTGTTGGTAAATCAAAAGCCAAGTTTTTTCGTGAACTCGGTTTTAATGAAGAAAATGTAACATTTTTAGAACAAGAATTGTCAAAAATAGTAAGAAATCAAGATGTTACTGAGGTAATTACTACAGAGCATGGTACTAAATATGTAATAATAGGAACAATCAATACTCCTAAAAATAAATCAGTTACTCTTCTTACAGTCTGGATTATTGATTTAGGCAAAGATACGCCAAGGTTTGTTACTGCTCGACCATTTTTAAAAAATAAAGGCTAACCAGAATTATGATCAAAGAGCTAGATGTAATTAATTTAACCCATGACATTCAAGAACATGGTTTAAAAAAGGGAACTCAAGGAGCGGTTGTTCATTGTTATGATGATCAACAAGCTTATGAGGTAGAGTTTATCAATGATGAAGGGGAAACTTTGGCTTTATTAACTTTAGCAAAAGCTGATATTCAACTAGAACAAGAATTAATCATTGGCGAAGTTTTAGAAATCATCAATGCTTTACCCCCTAATTTATTAAGAGAAGTAAGAGATTTTGCTAAAGTTTTAGAACATAGAAAGTGATGAAGTCGGGCAAAGTTTACTACCCCAGTATTTGCATCTGGTGGTTTTTTTCTTCGGGAAATTTAAACAGAAAAACTGTAATGACATTAAACATAGATAAAAAACTATAACAAATATAGATAAAAACTCAGAATAAAACTATTGACTCAGCAGAAAAAAGGTAGTACGACTGAAAAGAACAATTAGGTCGGACTTACCCCATGGAAACCAAAAAACTGACACCCCGCAATGCTGCTCCTGTCCAACGGGAAAATACCGCTACCGTCTCTCGTGATGGTAATGCGATCGCTCCCCTATTGTTGGACTTGGGGCGTGTGGCTCCTTTTGCGGGAGACGACGCAGAGTAATCCCCCTGATTCTAGCACGAACCTCAAAAAATGTCAAAAGTCTTTTTCTCCTTGCCAAGGCGCACGGTTTGCCTCAAGGAATTGACGTATAACCCTAGTTAATTCAGGGCTTTCGGATACCTGGAACCCGGGGAGAAGCTTCTTGAGCAGGGGAGAGAGGGAGCGGGGGAGTACAGGTTTTTGCTCTTCTGTTGTCTCCCTTTTCCTTGGTTCACGAGTGCTAGAAGATTTAGATTCAGGGAGATGAACCCCTGCCAATAGCTTACTCCCCCAAGGTTATCGGGTAGCGGTCTTCTTCTCCTTGGGTTTGTACCTTTGACAGAATTAGATGAGCTATGATTAAAGTAAGATTTACTTATTCATACATCACAAATGACTCAAATTACTATTAATTTACCAGTCAGTTTACTTGAATCAGCCCAATGTTTAGGAAAGGCTACAGCGCGAGAATTATCGGAAGTTTTAATTGATACCTTAGAAATCATTTTGCCTACCTTTAATAATCTCTCAATAATTGGCAATCAGACCAAAGTTTCCCATCTTTTAGACTCCGAAGTCATTGAGTTGGCTAATTTAAAAATGGATGCAGTTCAAAATCAACGTTTGGGAGAACTACAAGCTAAGGGAAAAAATACGGGATTAACGGAAGCTGAAGGTTATGAATTATTAGTTTTAATCTCAATTTATCAAATGGGACAATTAAGAAAATCAATGGCGTTAGCTGAAGCGGTTAAACGAGGATTAAAATAGCCTTATTTTTTTATTTTAAAGAATTTAGATACTTATTCACAAATTCAGAAGGCGTTAAACATTCAAATTCACCTGTTTGTTGAACCAAAACCTTAATTAACTTATGATTAGCAGATATAAAACATTGAGATTGACCGACTTTTGCCGTTAAATAGACTCCTACATCTTCACGAGGAATTACTCCCAAAGCCTCCATTTCAGCTAACTCAAAATCATCAATCGGGACATAAAAAAACTTAAAGTTTTGCCAAATCCTTCCAATTATTTCTCCACTCCAATCTTTATTTTTTAAACGTTTGGCAACTCTGGTAATTTGGTTAATAAGTTCTTCAGAAATTATTACCCCCACAGGATTATCGTTTGGGGCTTCCCAACCTATACTTTGCACGGCTACAACTTGCATTTTTTACTCAAGGACAATAATATAGTTTAAGAGCCATAATTAGAAGCAAAGCACCTGACTGACGGACACAAGTGGGTCAAAACCTGACAAGACAAGGGTTGCCAAAAAGAAAAATATCTGGGTAGATAGGGAAAAAGCAAGAATCCCTACAAGATGAAAACCGAGAACAGAATCTTCTCCCAAGTTTATTCC
>NZ_JADBVE010000419.1:0-5143 GCF_020245285.1 Microcystis sp. M31BS1 | reverse complement strand
TTAAAGGCTGATTTGGTAAATTCGGCACTTCCTCCTTGATGTTTTTTCTTAAAGTTAGGATACTTAGTACGACCAGCAAAGAAATTAGTAAAAGCTGTTTGTAAATGTCTTAACCCTTGTTGTAAAGGTACACAGCTAACTTCGTTTAAAAACTCTAATTCTTCTTGTTTTTTCCAATCGGTTAGCATTGAAGAAGTTTCAGTATATCCTACTCTTTCTTGTCTTTCGTACCATGCTTGTGTTCTGAGATGGAGTGCCTTATTGTAAACCAATCTTACACAGCCCAAAGTGCGCCGCAATAGCGACTCTTGTTCGGGTGTGGGGTAAAATCGAAACGAATAGGCTTTTTCCATGCCTCACATTCTAACACATATTTTGTAAATGCGCTAAGATTTAACAGCAAAGCCAACCTAAAACGGCGGGGTTTCAGACCCAAAATTTCCGATGAGGTGAACCCTGGGGCGAATTGCTTCGCCCCTTTAAAAGCGCCGTCCCATTGCGCTAAGCGCGAGGGATGAATGCTGACATTCAGTTAAATCCTGTTTAATAAGGTATGGGGGTACTGCGGAGTGCTGGAGCTGCGGAGCGCCAGAGAAACAATCCATCGCTGGTGATCTAGAGATGATGCCCAATCCCGTCCCACTCCCTCTTGATGAGAAACGCTCTCTTCCCTCCTCTTGTCACTAATAATAAATCTGATAAGCTAATTATGTAACATATTTTTCAGTAAGCTTTACGGTTCTTCTGGTTTCTGTGTGGAAACGAGGTCTATACTGATAGTTTCTTCTTTCAAAATAGTCCTAAAAGTCTTGCCCAGTAAACATTTAACCTTACATAAGCAAAAATTATCACACAAAGTCGAGAAGAGCGGCTTTACTGCATTTAAGAGATTGACTACCGAATTTTTTGAGATCAAGATAGTACATCAGAACTGAAAAATCATCAAAAATTTTCCAGTCGGTAAGGAGAAGAATTGAGAACAAATGTATGGATAAAAAAGAAAAACTCGAATGATAGAAATTAAAAAATTTTTGGGATCGGATGGTTACACACCAAACCATAGACGGGCCGCTCCTAGCCTTGATTGCCAACGCTCTCTAAAATCGATGACAAAGACTTTTATTATAGAGGACGACTACTCGTGCTATACCTTGCAGAAGTAAAAAAACAGACTAGAGGTTTTATCGGCGGTTACAAAACCGAATTGAAACTATTGGCCTGTCAGCATAAGGATCAGACGTGGAGTGCCATACCAGGGGAAGATATCCTAACCTACGACGAAACTAACTCCCTGGGTGAAGGTGCGCTTCTCTTGGTAAATTTGAGCAATAATCGTCAACTACAAGGAAACCCGGAATTAGCGGGAGCGGAGATGGTGCGGCAACTGCAAAAGATTTCCCGTTTGATGGAGCGCAGCAAGAAAGATCAAGAGAAAATCGAGCAGTGGAAACAATCCCTCACCTATCAAAGCGAGATTCTCAACCGCCAGAAAATGGAAATGGAGACAAGAATCGAGCAAATTGAACAAATAGAGGCAGAATTAGAGTATTTAGAGCGCAAAAGACAAGAACTGGAAACCCTAAAACAACAATTAAACGAGCAACAGCGACACCTGGAAGAAGGACAAATAAATTGTAACTCCTACCCCAATCTTTCCCCAGAACAACAACAATTTATTCGCTCTCTAGCGGAGCGTTTAGCTGCTCATCATGATCGGGGCAATTCTCCCTCACAAATTCTCCATTCCACTCTTGAATCTGTGCAGGAACAACAGACAATTTTAAATAGTTGTTGGCAGAGTTTAGAGGGGCAGAAAAAAGCTGTAGAAAATCGTCAGGTCGCCAACGATGAAATGCTCGATTATCTAGAAAAAAGAGCTAGGGAATTACAGACGAGTCGCAGGGCTTTGGAAACAGCTAAAATAGAATTACAAATACAAGAAACTGTTCTGAGTCAAAAACAGAAATTATTCGAGCACCTTAACCTCACCCTACAAACCACTGATTCTACTCGACAAATGCTCCTTCGTCTCCTCGGAGGGGAAGAACTAGGTTTTGATGGTAAAATCGATCTAGAAGCTCTTGAACAAATGCCTTTAGAAGAATTGGAGAGCTTAGTTAAGAACTTACAAACAGACCTCAAGCGCTGGGAAATTTTTGTCAACGACCAAGAGGAAGAATTAACTCTCCAATGCCAAACCGTGGAAGAATTAGAAGCAAGAATGGCTACAATAGATCAATCTGAGCGAGCTAATTTAGAATCCGAATTAGCCGAGGAACAGGAAAAAAAAGGAATGCTGGCGGCAACTTTAGTCGGACAAAGACGTAATCTCCAAGAAAGGCAAGCTATTAGCTCTCAACATCTGAAAATTCTGCAACGGAGACAGGGGATTTTATCCTCAGAAGATACTCAAAAATCTGGCTTTGAACCATTGTTAATGCTGTTGGCCGATAATTATCAAAATAATCTTCAAGAAAGTCAACGTTTAGCAGCAGAAATCAAGGGACTACAAGAGGATTTACAAAAAAGCAGCGATAGTATTGACGGTCAATGGTCGGATTTAGAGCAAAAAACTCGTGAATTTGAAGAACAGGAGCGACAATGGCGCGATACTAATCTGGCATTATTGCGTTTAAAAACTCAGGTACAACAGTACGAAACTTTCCTGCAACCTGTGCAGGATCAACTCGATCAAATCCGTCAAAAACTAGAAACTATCTCCCAGTGGTTGATGCCTATGGAATCTAATGGTAGTGCCTATCATTACGCCATTAACAGTTAGGCTTAATTAGAGCTTGCTGAACAAATAATACAGGGCAATCCTGACAAAGATTTCGGCGTTTTTGCTGATAACTTTTATAGCTTTTTATCTATTAATACCAAATCCTGTTTAAAAAGTATAGGATCGCGGGGAGCAGGGAGCGTGGAGAAACAATCCATAACTTGAGAGTTAATCACACTGTTAAAAACGGATTTGGTATCAGATGGTTATGGGACAATCCGATCGAGAAATAATGATTTTAGCGGCTTTGGCCTCCCTCTTAGCGGTGGTGGCGGAAGTGGCGATCGCTTTTTAGATAAAAAAAACTGATTTATGAGGTTAAAGTCGGGCAAAATTGGCAATCAATGCCGAGGAAAGATATCGATAGAATGCTTGTGACAGGGGCAGCAATTGCGATCGCCTCAATCAGCGAAATTAAAGCATGAGTATTAGTGTAACGGGTCAGGTAAAAAGAATCGAAATAGGCACGGGAACTTGGGCATTAATTGCCGATAACGGTCAAACCTACGAATTAATAGACCCTCCCGCCGAATTAACCCAAAAAAAGGCAAAAGTGACAGTTATAGGTCAAATTCGCTCAGATGTGATGACCCTGGCCATGATCGGGCCAGTTTTACAAGTGATCTCCTTTCAATCCCTGCCATGAAGCCAAAAAATACTGCTTAAAAAAGGGTAAAATCGTTTTTTTAAGCCTGTAATCTCGAACAATTGCCGTAATTGTCCCTCAGCTATCCCAGAAAGAAAAATTGTCAAGAATACCCTAGAGGTTGATTTTTTCGAGAATAATCTCGAAATTTTGGATAATAATACTACAATAGACAGCAACTTTGTCTTAGGAACATCGGAATAACCTAAACCGATCTGTCTGATTGGTTTAACTCGTAGTTACCTAAGTTGGCGTGAGGAGAGGACTGAATGAATTTGCGCGATAATGCTTTAACGATTCTGCAAGAAACGAGTCGAACTTTTTATATTCCCATAAGTCGTTTACCAGATCGTCTGCTCGAGGCAGTAGCCTCAGCTTATCTCTGTATGAGGGCGATCGATGAAGTAGAAGACCATCCCGACCTAGATAACTTCAGTAAAGCCCAGATATTAAGACAAATTAGCCTGAATTTACAAGCAGGTACTGAAAATTCTACCAAAGAGGATTTTACTTTTGGCTTAGTCCATCGGGAGATTTTGCCAGAAGTAACCCTGAGAATTGGCGAATGGGCCCTGTTAGCACCGGATTCGATCGCCCCGCGGGTTTGGGATGCCACGGCGGCCATGGCCGATCGCATGGCCTACTGGGCTGGGAATAACTGGGATATTCGCACAGAAATAGAATTAGATCAATATACCTTTAGTGTGGCCGGTGCCGTGGGTTTATTGCTGTCTGACCTCTGGAATTGGTACGATGGCACCGAAACTAATCGCAGTTATGCCATCGGTTTTGGTCGGGGTTTACAAGCGGTTAATATTGCCCGCAACCATGGCGAGGATCTGCGCCGGGGGGTAAGTTTTCTGCCCCAGGGTTGGACAATTAGTGATATTCATAATTATGCCCGTCGTAATCTGAAATTAGCCGATTATTACACTCAATCGCTGCCGAAAGGGCCGGCCCTTGATTTTTGTAAGATTCCCCTCGCTTTAGCCCATGGCACTCTCGAAGTTCTAGCTTTAGGTAAGGAAAAACTCAGCCGCAGCGATGTTATCGCTTTGGTACAACAAATTACCCGTTGACTCTCCCCCGCTAACCGCTCGCGCGCTGTAGCGGGGGATTCTCGGTTCTTAGGCTTTTAACTAGATCGACTTGGTTTAACCCGGTCGATCCCTGTCAGACCGCCTCCGCAAGCGTTTTCTAACACGGTCAGCCCGACCGCGTTTTTTCCTCGGTTCTCGATTACCTTCGCTGATGCCGTGTCTCTTGGTTCAATGTGGCCGCAAGAATCACACCAGTAAACTCTTTCGGATAACGACTTTTTACTAGTGAAAGCACCACAATTAGGACACTCTTGCGAAGTTCCGTTTTTATCGACCTTAAGATAATATTTCCCCCGTTTCCAAACAACAAATGGTAGTATCTCGTTAATAAAACTACCGATGCCCGAATCCAGAGATTGTTTTCTATCGCTCTTCTGGAACTCTGGCAAAAATCTTACAGTCTCTAAACTCTAGCTCTCTTATGGGGTAAGCCTTCAAGCTATCGCTAACTAACAGAAACCCGAAATTTGAGTTTCGCCAATTCAAAAATGAAACGCATCAACCTCAAGAGTTGACAAAGAAAGGCTCATCAGGTACTGTCTGATCATTAACAAAAACAAATCAGACCCAAAAACGAAGCCCCCAACATCTTAACATAGAACAAAGAAACTTGCT
>NZ_JADBVE010000418.1:0-3046 GCF_020245285.1 Microcystis sp. M31BS1 | reverse complement strand
TTTTATCGACGTAAGAAGCGGAAAAATTAGCTAAATTAACAGGATGTACTCTCAGACAATTTGAAGAGAGATAGGCTTTTAGTGGCTTGGGAACAAGCTTTATCAATTTATTCATAATAAATATTGGCAAAATATTGGCAGAGGATTAAATATTAGTTATTGTGACTAACTCTTTTGATTAGAAAAAGATAAACTTGAGAATCTTCGGTCAAATTTATTGACTCAAAATCAGCTATACTTAATTTAAATGAAACAGCCCTACCCGGGCCAGGGGGTTGATCTGTCTGGCCATGACCAGCGATCGCCTAGACGAATTGCAATTACCGCCGATGGTGGAGAAAAATGGCGATCACCATCAAACCGCTTTCACCGTCAGTATCGATGCGGCACCGCACCACGGCGTTACTACGGGGATATCGGCGAGCGATCGCTCCCGCACCATCCAAGTGGCGCTTTCCCCCACCACTACCCCCGATGATCTCAGCCGTCCGGGGCATATTTTCCCGCTCCGAGCGCGAGCGGGTGGGGTTTTCGAGCGGGCAGGACATACCGAGGCCGCGGTGGATCTGGCTCGTTTAGCTGGACTCTACCCCGCCGGAATAATCTGCGAGATCCAGAACCCCAACGGCTCGATGGCGCGTTTACCGGAGTTGATGAGCTACGCGGACGAGTACGGTCTAGCGATTATCCGAATCACCGATCTGATCCGCTATCGCAAACGGGTAGAACCCTCGGTATTGCGGGAAGCGATCGCCCGTCTCCCTACGGAATTCGGCGAATTTAATATCTACGCCTATCGCGACCTCCTCGATGGTTCGGAAGCGACGGCGATCATCAAAGGCGATCCGGACAAATTTGGCGATCGGACGACTCTGGTCCGAATTCATTCCCAGTGTTTTACCGGGGATGTTCTCGGCTCCTCCCGTTGTGATTGTCGCCAACAACTGCATATCGCCCTGAAATCGATCGAAACCGCCGGACAAGGGGTTGTGGTCTATCTTCCACAGGAGGGACGGGGTGTCGGTCTGATCAATAAGCTCAAGGCCTACTCCCTACAGGATCTCGGCCTAGATACGGTAGATGCCAACAGGAGGCTAGGATTCGAGGCGGACGGGCGTACCTATCGGCTGGGAGCGCATATTCTCAAGGATTTGGGGGTAGCCGATATCCGTTTACTAACTAATAATCCCCAAAAAGTTCAGGGTCTCCGAGATTGGGGGATCAACATTGTCGAGCGAATCCCTCTCGTCATGCCTCCAAACTACCACAATCAACAGTATTTGCTCACAAAGCGGGAAAAACTAGGGCATCTGTTGCCTTTTAGCTAATCACTCCCCTTTTCTAGCGTAGGGGGAGGAAAAAGAGGAATGCCTGTTGGCAAAGCGGCGGAAGTTCTGCCCGTGTTCTCAAGATAGGACTCCTATTCCCCAGGTTTTAGGATTCTGCGGTTTTACCCTGGAATTCTGCTACAGCACCAGCTTGGGATAACGAGACTTTCTCAATTGCTGCCGGAGATATGGGAATCGATCGAGCGCGGTTCCGAGGATTCGTCTGGCCAAAAAACACCGACTATCTCTATTTTTTGGATGTGAGGATTTCGATGGTTTTTCTCTCTTGTAATTGGTTATCGCGACCTTCTCTCCTACTGGGAAGCGTTTTCTTTGCCGTACCCGCATTCGCTCAAATCGACCCTTCGGGTTTACCGCTAACCGATATGTCGAAAAACCATTCCGATCCAGCGATGGCGCAACTCACTTCTGTTTCCCAACTTGCCGATGTTCCGCCGACGGGCTGGGCGTTCGAGGCACTGCGATCGTTAGTGGAACGCTATGGCTGTATTGTTGGCTATCCCGACCGCACCTATCGGGGCGACCGCGCCTTAACCCGTTGGGAATTTGCCGCCGGTTTGAATGCTTGTTTAAACTCGATCGAGCGATCGCTCCAAGCAGGGGTTTCGATCGCCCAACGAGATCTCGATACACTCAAGCGCCTTGCCCAGGAATTTCAGGCCGAGTTAGGAGCTTTAGGGGCGAGAGTGGATAACCTAGAAAACCGGGCTGCTTTCCTAGAAGACCATTCCTTTTCGACGACCACGAAACTACTGGGTGAGGCGATTTTCGTGGTCGCCAATGCCTTTCAAGGTGCGAGCGAGGGGAGCAATACCGTGTTTCAAGATCGCGCGCGTCTTCGGTTCGTTAGCAGTTTTACGGGCAAAGACCAGTTAAACGTAAGGTTAGATGCCGGTAATGCCCGACGATTTAATCTGGGGGATGGGACTCCGGAAGCTACTCAATCCTTTAACCTAGTCCCCTCTCTAGACAATAATGTCAATATCGGTTGGCTTGCCTATTATTTTCCCATTTGCGATCGCATTTCCGCCTATATTGGAGCGGTCAATGGTGTCACCTACGATTTTATCCCGACGCTGAACCCCTATCTCGATAGCGGTACGGGCGGCGGAAAAGCGCTAACCGTATTTGCGTCCGCCAACCCCATTTACCAGATCGGTGGGGGTGCGGGAGGTGGCTTTAACTATCAACTGAGCGATCGCTGGATCGCCAGCTTGGGTTATCTGGCCGGGAATCATGCCGATCCCAATCCGGGTAGTGGTCTTTTTAATGGTCAATACGCTGCGATCGCCGAAATCGCTTGGCTCGATTCTCGATCGGGTTTCGGGATCACCTACGTCCACGCCTACCAAAATCGGGGAGATTTATTTGACATCGGCAGTAGTTTTGGTATTGTCGGCACTAGGCAGGCTAATAATCCTTTTGGCACCCCATTGATCAGTGATTCCTTCGGTGCGTCGGGGTTCTTTACCATCACGCCGAACTTGGCGATTAATGGTTTCCTGGGCTATACCAACTCTAGAAATCTCCAAGGCCCCGGAAATGCTGACATTTGGTACTATACTTTGCACGGCTACAACTTGCATTTTTTACTCAAGGACAATAATATAGTTTAAGAGTCATAATTAGAAGCAAAGCACTCATTAAAAACATGATTAACCTAGAATTCACGGAAGAAGAAAAGAACTCACTGTATT